>CAZDMC010000099.1:0-6807 GCA_964506335.1 uncultured Methylomarinum sp.
TATCAACAAAAATCAACGCGTTATAAAATCCGCATCCGTGACCGCGCGAAGTATATTAAATTTTTGTTCTATTTTTTTCTTTAGTTTTAAGTAGTGAATGGTTTGCAGTAATGAATCATTCTCGGCACCTAAAAATGAACAAGGAGCATCAATATCAGAAATATGGACAGGGTAATCATCTTCATATTTTCTAAAATCCATAATATAGTCAAAAATTACACTAAATAATTGATCACCATAGCTAATAGAACTGAATTCTATGTCATTGCAATAGATGTGATAGTTAATTGCCTGTTTTTTTGGCGATGTATTTTCAATGATTATTTTTAGTGGTAAGTCCATTTGGGTTGAGGTGTTTATCCATTTTGCGGGGTGTGCTGAATAGACCTGGGCAGAGTTTTTTTGTATTTCGCAGTACTTTAGCTGAATATTATTATTTGAAAAAGGCTGGTTTAGCAGTGATTCCAGAAAGATAGAATAATGACTCAAAATCTGATTGTAGTTTGATTTTTTATGTTCTTGAATGAATAAAGCACCTTTTTCATCAATAATGTAAATAGTAACCGTGCTGTTTTCAATAGAGTAAAAAACTTGAATAATATGTCGTTGATTAAAACTGTACAGAAAAGGAATTAGGGTGTTTTCGAGTACATAAGTATCGAAATAAATAGGGCTAAATGTTTCCTGAGCACTGGCTAGTTCCTCTAATAATTGTTCTTGTGATGTTATCGGCCAGAACAATAGTTGCCTGTTTTTATTTTGAAAAATATAGTGGTTTTGCTCGCCAGGTAGGATATAACGGCAATTGTCATTTAATGATTGCTTGTAGAAATACTTAATCAGGGTTTCAAAAATCGTTTCAATCCGAAGGCTTATACTTTTACCTCGAGCAGGTGTAAAGCAACGGGTTTTCAATTTGTGCCTGGAAATCGGATGTTTACTATGATTGAAAATATTAGTGAGGCAAATAAAAAACTGATTAAGTCCTGTAAATTGTGTTGTTTTTACTTCACCCCAGCTGGAGACGGAAATTTGATCAGCCTGTTGCACAAAGCATTGTCTGTTTTTGCCATAGCTCAATGGGTCAGATCGTTCACTCATAATAACCTGGCCATCGCTACGCTGATCAATAAGGGGAATTCCCAAATTGATAAAAATCAATGAGCAAAGTTGTTTGTCGGCTTTGTTAAAAACTGCGAGTGATGAGGACTTTTTATTAAAATGTTTTAATAAAAAAGTAGAAAGCTGAACTAAAATCTGTAGCAATTCTGCATTCGAGAGTTGCAGTGAACTGGATTCAAAATGTAGTTGCAACTGTTTTTTGTATAAGCCATTGATAATTAACCAGCCCAGTAAAGACAGTAAACTATTTTCCTGTTTAATAGCTAAATTTTTCACCGGTTTTTTAGCGTCAAACTTTCCAGCATATAAAGACCAGGTTGAAAGGGGCTGATCATTATTAGACTCCACAATAGAAAGCTCTTTCTCTTTGGCGTGGACGGTAGAGCGCGTTGTGATGATTTCTATTTTACCGGGTTTTCTCTCCAGAAAAACATTAAGTTTTCGGCTTATTATCTTTAAGTCATTGTTATCTCGATAGTTATAGTCAATATATTTACTGGCTAAGCGCATGACCATGCGTAAACAATGTTTCAATTCAGTGCGGATAATCAGATGCTGCTGAGTCGCTTTTTTTATATTCCAGTTTTTTTGTTGTTGAAATTCAGCTAATAAATCTTCCGGCCAGTTCCATTGACTGGCAATAGATTCCATATACTCTTCCCTGAAGACTCTGGACTGATGATCCAGTGTCTGGTCAGATGTTTCTCCCATTATTTTCAGGTAAAAACATTGTCTGGCAAGCGTGAGTCTTTCTGCTGATTCTGTTTTTTGCAGGTAGTCTTCAACTTTGGCATAAATTAAAAGATAAGGGTCTAGTTGATCAATATTAAAGGAGCCTTGATAAATTGCATTTTTAAGTTCAAAACATAGCCATTCAGGTTGCGGAAATTCGCTGGCATAGCATTCCATTAAAAATAGTTTTAATAAGGATTTATGCGGTGAATTTAGGGACTTGTATATATGCCACAGTGTTGCACTGATAAATTCTTCAGCTGGGATTGTTTCCAGACCTCCAAAATCAATGATTTCATTCTTTGAAATAAAACGGTGCTCTATCAAGTGTTTAAGATAAGAGGTGTAATTCTTTTCCTGGTGAGGAGGCACTAGCCACCAGGCAGGGATGCGGCCAGCAATAAATATTGCGGTACGATAAAATTCTTCAAGCAATAGGTAATGCTGAGTATTGCCACTACTTTCAGTGGAAATAGGGATATGTTGCCCTTGAGAAAATTGTTCGCTATTGATAAGAAAAAAATGGACTTCAAGATGATATGTGGCTGCCCAGTTTTCTATGGCGGTGGCTTTTTGTTGTAGTTCATTAACATCAGTGGACGACAGCCTGGGGTCATGGCATAACCAGATATCTATGTCGCTAGTTTTAGAAAAAGCAATACTGCTGACACTGCCCATAATGAAAATTCCCTGAATAGGGTAACTGAGTAGTGCTCTTTTTTTATAGCTAAAGCTTTTAGTAAATTGTTTAGCGGCAAGCATCGTTTGTTTACCAGGATGATAGTCCGGTATCCCGGCAGGTGTTTCTGATGAAATGAATCCAGGTAATAAGGGGTGGTTTTTTTGAAACAATAAGGCTAATAAGTGTAAAAAAATTTGTTGCCGGGGCTGTAAAAAGGCTTGAACACGCTGAAGGCGTAATTGATTCAAGTTTTTAAAGCGTTGAGTGATGGCATGGAGATCTTTTTTGCTAATGTCTTCGCCTGGGGAACCAAGGTGGATAGAAGGATAACGTTTTGTTTCGTGCACTGGCTAATACCTGGAGTTGAACAATAAGTATAGATTAGCTTGTAATTAATGTGAATTAAATGTTGTTAATAGTTGATTTATTTAGAAATTGCAGTTGAATAAAAGTTTCGTGTTTGTCCTGAAAGCATTGAAAACGGGTGATGCTGGCATGGTCAATTTGTAGATTAAATAGTTTATTAATGGGCAGATTGAGTAATAAGTGAAATAGCGCGCGAATAACACCGCCATGTGTTATCACCACAATCTGTTTACCCTCATTTTGTTTGATTAAGCACTCCCAGGCCTGATTGATTCGAGTGAGAAATGCTGAAAAATTTTCAGCATTTTTCGGTGTATTATTAACAGGATCCTGATAAAACAGTTTTAATTTATTCGCTTCGATGTGTTCAGCCGTTTTACCTTCCCAGTCACCAAAATGAATTTCTTGCCAATCTGCTTCTATCAGCAAAGGGATGTTTTTTTGTTGGCTTATGCGTTGTGCAAAATCAGCACAACGCAGTAATGGTGAGCTGATAATTAAATCCCAGTTTTGCCTGGCAACAGCCGTGTGCATTTGTTGCCAGCCTCGTTTGGTTAATGGGTCATCGGTACTGCCTCGGTAATAACTGCCTCCCTGCACTTCTCCATGACGCAGAAAATCGATACTTGTTGGCATAAAAAGTATTAATTTAATTGCTTTCTGGCTGATTTTATAGCAGCTCTTACTGTATCAGGTGCGGTACCTCCAATATGTTTTCTGGCAGCCACTGAACCTTCTAATTTTAATATTTCAAATACATCCTCGGTTATTTCAGCTGAGATTTGCTGTAATTCTGGTAGCGATATTTCAGCTAAATCACGTTTGGATTCAACCCCTAAACGTACCGCTAATCCTACCACTTCATGTGCATCACGAAATGCCATGCCTTTTCGTACCAGATAATCAGCCAGATCTGTTGCGGTAGCAAAACCTTGTTTGGCGGCATGGTACATGTTTTCTCTTTTTGCGCCAAGATGTGGCACCATATCGGCAAAAGCGCGTAATGAATTGATTAATGTGTCAGCCGTATCAAACAGCGGTTCCTTATCTTCCTGATTGTCTTTATTGTAAGCCAATGGCTGACCTTTCATTAACATCAGCAGAGAAACTAAATGGCCGGTAACACGACCGGATTTTCCACGAACCAGTTCAGGCACATCCGGGTTTTTCTTTTGCGGCATAATGGATGAGCCGGTGCAGAAAGCATCAGGGATATCAATGAAATCAAATTGTGCACTGGCCCATAACACTAATTCTTCAGAAAAACGGGATAAATGCATCATGATTAAACTGCCCACCGCAGTAAATTCAATAGCAAAATCTCTATCGCTGACAGAATCCAGCGAATTATTAGAGGGACGCGAGAAGCCTAATAATTCAGCAGTCATTTGTCGGTCAATGGGATAGCTGGTACCTGCTAGTGCCGCAGCACCTAAAGGCATGACATTAATGCGTTTGCAACAATCCTGTAGTCGCTCTTTATCACGCGAGAGCATTTCAAACCAGGCCATTAAATGATGGCCAAAAGTGATCGGTTGCGCTACTTGTAAATGAGTGAAGCCCGGCATAATGGTATCGGCTTCTTTTTCAGCCAAATCCACGATGGCTTGTTGCAGGCGTATTAATTGTGTGCTGATATGCTCAATTTCTTTGCGTAAATAGAGACGGATATCGGTAGCTACCTGATCGTTTCTGGAACGTCCCGTATGTAATTTCTTACCTGCGATTCCAATTAACTGAGTTAATCGCGCCTCGATATTCATGTGTACATCTTCTTGCTGGATAGACAATTTGAACTCGCCAGCCGCAATTTCTTCAGTAATTGTAGCCAGTCCATTGATAATATCATTGAGCTCCGTTTTATTCAAAATACCTATTTTACAGAGCATTTTTGCGTGTGCTATAGAACCTTCGATATCTTCTGAAGCCAAGCGTTGATCAAAATTAACGGATGCGGTAAAAATTTCAACAAAAGCATCGGTTGCCTGAGCAAATCGAGCGCTGGAAAGTTTGTCGGTATTAACGGTAGCCATTTAGTCGTCTTCTTTTTTAAAAGAGGGGATTATACCCTTGTCAGGCCAGTCTAGGAATGTGCATGGAATAAGTTCAACAACTAAACGTGTCTTTTTATCCGTTTTTTGCGTTGTGCAAACAGTTACATAGATTGCTATGTGCCTATTTGCACGTCTTGAATACGAATAAAAATCCTGCGCCAGTTGTCGAACTTATTCCATGCGCGTTCCTGGTTCGCAATCAAAAATGATAGCCCACTTCCAGTCTGATATGATCATCTTTCCGGAAAGTATAGGCGGGATCAAATTTAGGTATTCCACTGTATAAACGCAATTCCAGATCAATGGTAAAGCTATCACCCATTCGTCTACTTGCTTCAATATTATAAAATTTGCTATTATTGGTTCTGTCAAACAGCACGCCGGCTAATATTTCTGTGCTTTGAATATCATTAAAGGCAAAGCGCAATGCGGTTAATATATCATCCTGGAAAGGGGCTAATACATTATTAGAGCCTCTGGTGTCATACATATACTCAATGACTATGCCTAAATCCAGACCTGAATCAAAAAGATCAAAAAAAGTATATTCGACACCTGTTGTGGAGGCATAAAATGCTTTGCCCTGTCCTAACCTTACTATTGCCTCATGCTTCCATATCCAGTCTTCATCGGTCAACTGTATATCAAGACCGGTCTGATTAATCAATTCATAAAAAGGTCTTAATTGCAAAGCACCTTGTGGGCTCACATTTAATTTGAAAGAGGGTTCGCGACCTGTTCCGTAAAAATGAGATAGGCCAACATCCCAATCACCTATAGCATGAGACCAGCGTACTGCAAAAGCCAGATGTTTTTCAATCCCCTGTTTTTCGTGGATTGCATTGCCCACATTTATTTCCGGAAAGGTTCTTAATCGCCCTTCCACGCCAGGAAAAGTACGCTCCCTAAAGCCAGGCAAGATAAACAAGTCTAACGTCCCCCATTCTCTTATTAACGCCAGGTTAATCATGGGCTGTCCTAGTTTGTCTTCTGTGTCGGTATTTTCAATAAAGTCTGTCTGATTAATAATATCAACTAAATGCTGGCCCTCTGTCACGCCCCAGAATACTTTACGAAAACCTACTCGAAGCTCCCAATTATCCTCAGCTAGAAGCCAGGTGAGTTCTCTGATGTCAAAATGGGTACGGTGATTATCATGCTGGGAATATCTAAAAAAAGGAACCAGAATAAAACTTTGTTTGCCATTATCCCATTCGCGATAGATTTCGGGTTCAATGGCTGCTGAAATATAATTTCTATGTTGCCTGGAATCTAATGATTTATGAAAAAAACCGAGCTCTTCAACAGTCACTTTTCCTGATATTTCCCAATCAGAGAAGAATTGGTTTTTAAAAAGCTGCGTTTGCTCCGCATTCACAGCGGGATAAATCAGCAAAAAATAAAAAAAACAAAGAATATTAAATTTTTTCATGTGCATTTGTTTTAACACGGTGCTGTTAATATCTTAATTGATACCACAGTTGCCCCAGGCATTCATGAATGACTAAGGCACTTAAATTTAATGCTCGTGCAGACGGTAAAAAGCCATATAAATTTAAATCCGGCATTGATGAAAATACGGTAGGGGCTGGTAATACTTGAAATCCTGCTTTTTTAAATTGCATAACAGCTCGTGGCATGTGCATAGCATGGGTCACTAAAATAATACTATCAATCTGCTCTTTTTCAAGTATCCTGCGCGAAAAAACAGCATTCTCAGCGGTATTTCTACTCTGCGTTTCTAGCCACTGTACCGCTGTATGAAATTCATTTTTAAGTACTGATTTCATTATACTGGCTTCTGATTCTTGCTCTGCTTTAAAAACACTTCCACCACTTAGCAAAATAGGT
>CAZDMC010000100.1:0-6793 GCA_964506335.1 uncultured Methylomarinum sp.
TAATACAGACTCTACTATGGCTTATGCACAAGTGTAAGCGGTCAACTGATTTATCAGGTTAGAGAATAAAGAGTAGAGAAATAATAATGTATAAGCAAAACTAAAAACAGGAGAACAGGCTATGGACCGTAGTTTATATATTGCTATGAGTGGAGCCAAGCAGACCTTGCTGGCTCAGACTGCTAATGCCAATAATCTGGCAAATTCCCAAACGGTAGGCTTTAAATCTGATTTTCAACAATTTCGGGCCATGCCTGTGTTTGGCCCGGGATTCCCCTCCCGCGTTTATGCCATGACCGAACGGCCAGGCACTAATTTGAATTACGGCCCAATTCAGACTACCGGTCGAGGACTGGATGTTGCTATTAAAGGCGATGGCTGGATTAAAGTTGAAGGAGAAAATGGTCAAGAAGCCTACACTCGTGCAGGTGATTTACACATTACTCAACAGGGCTTTTTATTGACCGGAACGGGTTTAAAAATTCTGGGTGAAGCCGATGAACCCATCATCATCCCCCCGGCAGATAAAATTGAAATCGGTCGGGATGGCACGATCAGTATTATTCCATTAGGAGACGATGCCACAACACTGGCGGTAATAGAAAGTATTAAGCTGGTAAAACCAGAACTAGATAATCTTGAGAAAGGTAATGATGGCTTAATGTACGCCAAAAATGGCGAAAAACTGCCAGCCAGTGCTGAAGTCAGTTTAATAACCGGTGCTTTGGAGGGCAGCAATGTCAGTGCTATTGAGGCCCTGGTTGAAATGATCGAATTGGCTAGAAACTTTGAATTACAAATTAAAGTAATGCAAAACGTCGATGAAAATTCAGGGGTCAGTGCCAGGTTAATGCAAATGGCATAAATTATGCATTAATCCTGGTAAGACAAAAACTTGTCATATTAGGAGGTTATTATGACAGAAAGAGCTTTATGGGTCGCTAAATCGGGTTTAGACGCTCAACAAACAAGAATGGCAGTCATTGCCAATAATCTCGCCAATGTAAATACTACCGGATTTAAAAAATCCAGAGCTATTTTTGAAGACCTGGTTTATCAAAATATTCGCCAGGTCGGCGCGCAAACCAGTCAGGATACAGAACTGCCAACCGGTTTACAACTAGGCACGGGCGTTAGAACCGTCGCCACAGAAAAACTGCATACCCAAGGTAATATTCAACAAACAGAAAATTCATTGGATGTTGCCATTAGTGGACGTGGCTTTCTGCAGATTTTGATGCCAAACGGAGATATTAATTATACCCGGGACGGTTCATTTAAACTCAGTTCAACCGGTCAGGTCGTGACTTCCGGTGGTCTTGTTTTAGAACCCTCGATTACCGTACCTGATGATGCCCTCAGCATTACAATTGGTCGTGATGGCACTTTCTCGGTATTACAACCCGGCAATCCAGCGCCGGTACAACTGGGTCAGATACAATTAGCAGATTTTATTAATCCTACGGGTTTAGAGCCGATTGGTGAAAATTTATTTAGAGAATCAGTAGCCAGTGGCGCACCTGTACTAGGCAATCCTGGAGAAGAAGAGTTTGGTGCTTTATTTCAGGGATCACTGGAAACGTCCAATGTTAATGTGGTGGAAGAACTGGTTAATATGATCGAAACCCAAAGAGCCTATGAAATGAATTCTAAAGCCATTTCTACCACTGATGAAATGTTATCTTTTGTGACCCAGCAACTATAAAAAGGTAAGGGTTATGAACACATATAAAATCATCTTTATCTTTTTAATACTGGGTGTCTTAGCCGCTTGTGAATCGCTGCCAAAAAGGGATCCGGATTTCTCACCTGTTCAGGCCGTTGATTTACGCCCACCAATACAGGCTAATGGTGCAATCTATCAAGCTGGATATGACATGCGTATGTTTGAAGATCACACCGCAAAACGTGTGGGTGATATTTTAACCATCAATCTGGAAGAACAGACACAGGCAAGAAAAGTAGCAGACCTGGAAGTAGAAAAAGGAAATTCAATTTCTGCATCAGCACCGGTACTGCTGGGACTGGATCCGTCTATTCTATTTGGTAATGATTTAAGCGCGACACTGGCATCAAGCCATGAATTTGAAGGTGAAGGTGAAGCTAATCAAAGTAATAGTTTAAGTGGGAAAATCAGTGTCACAGTGGTTGCTGTACTTCCTAACGGAAATTTGAGAATTCGTGGCGAGAAAAGAGTCACCTTAAACGATGGTAATGAATATATCCGTTTATCCGGTATTGTCAGACCGGTCGATATTAATGAATCCAATGAGATTTCTTCAAATAAAGTAGCCGATGCCACCATCATGTATACCGGAGATGGAACGGTAGCAGATGCCAGTAAAGTAGGCTTTTTTGCTAAATTCTTTCTCGGCCCATTATTTCCTTTTTAACTTTTAACAGGGAGGAAAAACATGAAACATATTTTAAACATTGTCTTACTGTATTTATTCATAACACAACCCCTTTATGCAGAACGCATTAAAGACCTTGCTTCTATTGCCGGAGTGCGTAGCAACCAGCTGATTGGATATGGCCTGGTGGTAGGACTGAACAAATCGGGTGATAAAACAGATTTTACCGGGCAAAGCTTACGCAGCATGCTGGCAAGATTAGGCGTTACTTTGCCGCCCGGAGTTGACCCTAAAGCTAATAATGTGGCTGCAGTGGCTATTCATGCTGATTTACCGGCCTTTGCAAAACCCGGTCAAAAAATTGATATTACCGTTTCATCCATTGGTGATGCAAAAAGTTTACGTGGTGGTACTTTATTAATGAGTCCGCTAAAAGGAGCTGATGGCAATGTTTATGCAGTCGCACAGGGCAATCTGGTTGTTGGAGGATTAAGTGCATCAGGACAGGATGGTTCCAAAATAACAGTGAATAATCCAACGGTCGGCCGAATTCCTAACGGAGCATCAGTGGAACGTAGTGTCCCCAGCCCTTTTAATCAAGGTAATACACTGGTTTTTAATTTACATAATTCAGACTTTACCACCGCAAACCGAATGGTTGAGGCCATTAACAAGATATTAGGCCCTGATACTGCAACAGCACTGGATGCGACGTCAATCAAAGTCAATGCGCCGTCAAACCATTCTCAGCGTGTTGCTTTTGCCTCTTTAATCGAAAATATGATGGTTTTTCCGGCTGATGCACCGGCCAGAGTGGTTGTAAATTCGCGCTCTGGCACAGTCGTCATTAATGGACATGTCCGTATTCAGCCGACCGCTGTTTCACACGGTAGTTTAGTGGTGACAATTAGTGAAAATAATACTGTCAGCCAGCCTAATGCATTGGCAGAAGGGGAAACTGTAGTTGTTGCACAATCAGAAATAACGGTGGAAGAAGATAAGCATACTTTTTTGTTCAATCCGGGAGTGACTCTGGATCAGATTGTTAAAGCGGTGAATAAAGTAGGTGCAGGCCCCAGTGATTTAGTGGCCATTCTAGAAGCATTAAAATCAGCAGGTGCTCTACACGCTGAGCTCATTATTATTTAAGGGGAAATATATTATGCTAAATGTGCAGCATGCTGATATTTATACCGATTTTAATGGCTTGGCAAAATTAAAAAATGAGGCAAGATCCAAAACACCGGAAGCCATTAAAGAAGTTGCCAAACAATTTGAGTCCATTTTTTTGAATAGAGTGCTAAAAACCATGCGGGAGGCCAAACTAGCTGATGGCATTTTTGATAATAATCAGAGTAAATTTTATCAGGATATGTACGACCAGCAATTATCAGTCCATTTATCAGGTGAAGGAGGAATAGGACTCGCCGGCATGATTGTAAAACAGTTAACTCCAAAAGAAGAAGAACAGCAACAGGAAGTTTTAAGCATTGATGATTATCTGAATAGATCGGTAAGTGCGTCAAGAACTATAAAGCCGGTGTCTAAACCGCTTGATAATATACACAGTCCCGATTTAGCCGTTCAGCCTAAAGTAAATGAAAAACCTGAAGTGGTCGCTGAAGCTGTAGTAAAAATAGCCGATGAACCATTGAAAACATCGGCACAATTTGTATCCCAGTTACTGCCCTATGCAGAAAAAGCAGCTACCGAATTGGGTGTAGAAGCAAAGATTCTTTTGGCTCAATCTGCCCTGGAAACAGGCTGGGGCAAATCAGTTATCAAAAACGGGCAGGGAGAGAGTAGCCATAATTTGTTTAATATCAAAGCTGATAGATCATGGAAAGGACAACAAACTCAAGTTTCAACACTTGAATATGAAGACGGTATGGTAAAAAAGGAAATAGCCGGATTTCGTTCCTATTCCTCTTATGCAGAAAGTTTTAACGATTATGTCAATTTCATAAAAAATAATCCACGATATGGCGATGCCTTAAAAGTAGTATCAAATCCAAGACAATATATGCAGGCACTACAGCAGGCAGGTTATGCAACTGATCCAGCTTATGCACAAAAAGTGATGAAAATTTATCATAGCGACGCTTTTGCTACCGTGCAATCTCCCTCAGTCGTGGCAATGAGACAAAATGATTTGAAAAAAACAGGTGATTTATGAGTAGTAATCTATTAAGTACCGCATTATCAGGCCTTGTTGCTTTTCAGCGTTCATTAGATACAACAAGCCATAATATTGCCAATGTCAATACCGAAGGTTATAGTCGGCAACGTGCAGAATTGGCGACCAAACCCGCAGAATTTATTGGTTCAGGCTTTTTAGGCAAAGGCGTTGATGTTGAAAATATCACCCGGGTCTATGATCAATTTGTTAATAATCAATTACGCTCCAGTGCCTCAGCTTTTGGAGAAGTCGATAAATTCCATCAATTATCCGCTCAAATAGATAATATTATTGCGGATGATTCAATCGGCATATCGCCTGCCCTAAACTCTTTTTTCAATGCGGTTAATGATGTGGCTGATGATCCCACCTCAATTCCGGCCAGACAAGTCATGCTCAGTGAAACAGAATTTCTGGTTCACAATTTTAATAATATCGGAGGCCGATTTGGCGATGCCAACGACCGGGTTAATGCTGATTTAGCGGCTATTGTCGATGAAATTAATGCAATAGCCTCCAGCATTGCTGAATTAAATATCAGCATTGTTGCAGATGTTGGTCGCGCATCAGGCAGACAGGAACCTAACGATTTATTAGATCAAAGAGATTTATTATTATTACAATTAGCCGAGAAAATTGATGTCGCAGTGCTAGATCAGGAAGATGGATCGGTCAGTGTTTTTATAGGTCAAGGACAAGCGCTGGTATTAGGCCCTGTAGTCACTAAGTTATCGCTGGAGAACTCTGCTATTGACCCATCTCTGAAAGAAATTCATATGAATGGGCAGGATATTAGCAGGCATCTGTCAGGCGGTGAATTAACAGGGGTTCTACGTTTTAGAGACGAAGTATTAGGTTCTGTTCAACAACAACTGGGTTTATTAGTAGCAGGCTTAGCTATTGAATTTAATGGATTACACAATACAGGTTTTGACTTAAATGGAGTGGCTGGCGCTGACCTGTTTTCTTTTGGCACACCTGAAATTCCCGTTGTTGACCTGGTTTCAGCCGCAGGTGGAACAGTAACAGCCACCTTTAAAAGCTCAGCAGAAAACCTGGAAGCCAGCGATTATAGAGTTGATTTTAGCAGTCCAACGGCTTTTACCATAACAAGACTTAGTGATAACAGCACAGTACTCCCTATTGATGTTGGGTTTGACCTGGCTTTGGTTGGAACATTAACAGCAGGCGATCAATTTTTTGTCAGGCCAACATTTCAGGTTGCAAAAAACATTAGTTCGCAAATTACTGACCCAAAAGCCATTGCCGCATCGCAAACAGTCAGTACCTTACCCGGAGACAATAGAATTGCCCTGGAACTGGCCGGTCTTAGAACAGCACCACTATTATCGGGAGGAAGCGCCAGCTTTTCACAAGTCTATGAACAATTCGTAGGCAGTGTAGCAACCGCAACACAGTCGGCAAGAATCAGCCGCTCAGCACAAGAAGCATTATATAATCAAGCAAGAGGAGCCAGAGAGAATGTATCAGGCGTTAATCTTGATGAAGAGGCCGCAAATTTGATAAAATTCCAGAATTCATATCAAGCCGCAGCCCAGGCTATAAATATTTCAAGAACTATATTTGATACATTGCTGGGTGCTGTTCAGTAGGAACATGCATAAAATAAGTTGCTTCCACCCTGACATTAACTATACCCGTTTATGTTTAATATTGTTCTCTACCAGCCAAAAATACCCCAAAACACCGGAAACATTATAAGACTGGTTGCAAATAACGGCTGCCATTTACATCTTATTGAACCTCTGGGTTTTAATCTACAAGAAAAAAGCCTGCGTCGCTCAGGACTTGATTATAAAGACCTGGCGAATATCACCCAGCACGCAAATTATCAGACCTTTTTAGAGGCATTGCCAAAGCATAGAATTTTGGCAATAACCACAAAAGGCACACAGCGTTATGATCAAATTAAATACCAAACGGGCGATATTTTATTATTCGGTTCTGAAACGGCTGGATTACCCAAAGATCTCCAGCAAACTATTCCAGCAAACCATCAATTAAGAATCCCCATGCAAGCCAATAACCGCAGTATGAATTTAGCTAACACGGTAGCACTTGTTAGTTATGAAGCCTGGCGGCAGCATGGGTTTGTGGGTGGAAAATAAAAAACCTGTCCGAAAATTTCAAGATACTTTCCAAGAAAACAAAGATGATTCAGGTTCTAAGGAATCTTTAAATACATAATGAAACCGATTAAGCGGTAAAATAGCACTATTTTGTGTAGTGTTAAATAGCG
>CAZDMC010000101.1:0-2695 GCA_964506335.1 uncultured Methylomarinum sp.
TCTTCCACTCGCAATAGCTAAAGCTAATTGGTCTATTTTTTTTAGAGACGATAAAGTGAAATGCAATACAAGTAATAACAACACAATGGAAACAATGAAAGCAGCCGATGAATAATAAAAGCTGCTTTTTGCATGTTGATAAAGTGTCAAATAAGCAAGCCCCGGATTATTCGTAACATAAATTACACCACTAATATTCCAGCCCGAACTTATTTCACTTTCAGCCGTGGCTGTTTTTATGGGTATTAATTCGATAAACCATTCGGGCACTTCTTCAAACACTTTGGCATGGCTTAATGTGACCAATGGCTTATTATCTATATTGACTAATTTAATTTCCTGGTAGTAGCCCATATCAAAAATTGCATTCATCATGGTCTCAATCATCGGATCAGTTTCTTCTGCGATATAGGGGCTGATTGATAAACCCAGTGATGTCGCTGTATTTTGAGCATGTACTTGTGATTCACTTTCTAAATAGTCTCTAATGTTATTAACGCTTAATAGAAAGTTGAGACTAAAAATCATTAAGAACAAAGTTGAAATAAGTATTAACAGTTGTTTTGACAATGACATAATTATTTCCTGTTTTTTTGCGACTCAATGACACCTGGGCTTGAATAGGTTCTTAGAACCTGTTCAAAATCTACTGCGCCACTGTCAGTTGCGCTTGGGCGGTGCTCGAAATCCTCATTTACTCCGTGTAAACTCCGGTTCCTGTGCTTCGTCCGCGACAACCGACAGCGGCTCGTAACGATCTTGAACAGGTTCTTACAATTTTAATGAAACTCTTGTACTATTATAGGGTCAGTTATAACAGTATTTTTAATATAAGGAAACATACCATGAGATTACAAAGCGTTGCTTCTCATTCAGAAGCCAGCATTTTATCAACCAATAAAATGCTAAGAAATACCTATACATTATTATCGATGACATTGCTTTTTAGTGCTGCAACAGCAGGCCTGGCAATGTATTTTAATTTACCGCATCCCGGCATGATAATTACCATGGTGGGTTATTTCGGTTTACTTTTTTTAACCAGCAAATTTAGTAATAGTGCTTTGGGTCTGCTTTTTGTATTTGCCTTAACAGGCTTTATGGGACTTACTCTAGGCCCCATTATCAATATGTACGTGCAAGCTTTCAGCAATGGACATGAGCTGGTTTTAACTGCTTTAGGCGGTACTGGTGTCATTTTTCTGGGTTTATCGGCTTATGCCCTGACCACACGTAAAGACTTTAGCTTTCTCGGTGGTTTTCTAATGGTGGGTGTTCT
This sequence comes from uncultured Methylomarinum sp., assembly GCA_964506335.1. Classification (GTDB taxonomy): domain Bacteria; phylum Pseudomonadota; class Gammaproteobacteria; order Methylococcales; family Methylomonadaceae; genus QPIN01. Next base: position 1,280 of record CAZDMC010000101.1, read on the forward strand.
GGTGGCCTTTTTAGCCGGTATCGGCGCCATGATTTTTTCTATTCCTGCTTTATCACTTGCTGTTTCTGCGATGTTTATTTTATTGATGTCCGGGATGATTTTGTTTCAGACCAGTGCAATAATTAATGGCGGTGAAACCAATTATATAATGGCTACCGTCACTTTATACATTTCAATCTATAATTTATTTTTAAGTCTTTTACATTTATTAACTGCATTTAGCGGTGAAAACTAATTATTTAAACGCAAAAACCCCAATAGCTTGCGCTATTGGGGTTTTTATCATTCTGCTCTTGACTAATGCCTGTGAATCAGAAAAGACACCGGCTCAAGTCACTGAAATATTTTGGAAAGCTATGGCTAAAAATGATTTAAGCCTGGCTAAAAAATATTGCAACAGCGCCTCACAAACTGTTCTGGACATTCAAGTTACTGCCTTTAATCAGGCGACTTTTGATCTTGGAAAAATTATAATATTAGATGATCAGGCGACTGTAGAGACCCTGGTATCTCCCACCATTAATAAAAAATCAACATTCACTACTTTTCTGATTAAGGAAGACAAACATTGGAAAGTGGATTGTCAGCAATCGCTAAAAATATTATTGGATAACCCTTTTAAGGCATTCTTTAAGCAATTAAATTCTTTGGGGGAAAGCCTTAATAAACAACTGGAACAACAAATTCCTTTAATAGAAAAAGAAATCAATTCTTTTGGTAACGAGTTAAAACAGCAAATTGACCAGTTTGGAAAGGAACTCAAGAAAGCATTTCCGCCAGATCAGACTGATTCTTATCAAGGCACCATTTGATTTATACTTCGTGTGGTCACAGATGCGTTTAGAAATCCGTAGTGGTGACCACGCGAAGTATAAATACTATTTATTACCATGCAAGCGTATCAATAAAGTAGCTTCTTCTCTACTTATATCACACTGTTGTATTAACTCTTCTGCACTGGCGCCATTACGAATCTTTTGTATGGCATTATGATAAGACGGACTGGATTGGTGCTCATTTTTTTCAAAATCAATAACTTTTTCTACCACACCCATTAATTGTTCATTACTATTGGTCAGTCGGTTATCAACAGAGACAGCGGCTGAACATAGTCCTGCGACATCAATTTTTATGAATTCAACATATTCTCTAAGGATAAGTACTTCTTGCCTTAACGTCCTATGTGCCTGTATTAACCAGACAAATAGACCAGTAATAAGGATCAATACAACAGAAATAAAAATAAAATTAATCATTAAACCATTTCATCAATGTGCTGAACTTTTTTTTCATTTGAACAGTCTTCTTCACTTTCTTTATGAGTCTCTGATGTTGGGTTTTTATTCGACTGTTGCTGCTTACTTTGTTGTTCCCGAATAATTTTTCCTGGTTTTATTACCGGATATGAAGGACTTA
>CAZDMC010000101.1:2795-6758 GCA_964506335.1 uncultured Methylomarinum sp.
CTTTGTTGTTCCCGAATAATTTTTCCTGGTTTTATTACCGGATATGAAGGACTTAACTCTTTAAAATAGATCCATCTCTTGTTTTTCTTCATCACTTAAAAATTTATTTAGATCTACCAGAATCAATAATTCATTATCTCTGCTGGTGACTCCCTGAATATATTTTGAGCTTTCTTCGTTACCTACATTAGGTGCATTTTCAATTTCTGATGCTCTCATTTCAACCACTTCGGCAACGCTGTCTACCAGAATTCCAATAATATGTTCTTCTGTTTCTATAATAACAATGCGTGAAGCATCATCCGTTTCTTTTGACATCAAGCCAAAACGGTTACGCGTATCAATCACTGTTACAACATTTCCACGCAAATTAATAATGCCTAAAACATAGGCAGGCGCACCGGGGACAGGGGCAATTTCAGTGATTCTTAATACTTCCTGTACCTGCATGACATTAATGCCATATTTTTCCTCACCGAGCCGAAAGGTAACCCATTGCATAATTTGATCATCTTGCTTGTTTTCTTCACTCATTCCTGTTTACCAGTTTTTATATTCATAATTTTAGGAGCGTGCACGAAATAACTTCGACAACTGGCTTGTCTTTTTTTCCGTATTCTGTTTGTACGCCTTGAATACGAATAAAAATCCTGTGCCAGTTGTCGAACTTATTCCGTACACGTTCCTAACTATTCTAGTAGAAAACTATTTATTATGTTCCTGATTTTCTACGAGGGACTAATTGATTAACATCAATAACAGCCGTTAACTCTTCAATCACTGTACCTATTAACCAGGGTCTTTTTTTGCGTAATGTTCGCCAGCGCACTTGATCCGGCTGTAGCTTCCCTATTGACAAGATTTCATCACAGGCAAGCCCCCAGTTACCATCGCAAGTGATTAATATGCTTTTAAACGGTTGTTGCTTTAAATCTCTTTGTTGGCCTTTTGTTTTACCATAAATTAGTTGCCCTGTATCTAAAACACCTATTCTTCGATCTCTGACATCTAATAAACCCATAAACCATGAGGGTTGACCTGGAATATTTGTGGGTGGCTTTTCAATTTTTATGGTTTTTAATAGTTCGGTTAAGGGGGTAGCCAGCACTATTTTATCGACTTTAAAAAATAAGGCCTGAAATTCATATTGCGCCCATTCAGGCATAACAGAAAGCCGATTAACAACTTTTGTAAACTCAGGATTAGCGCTAACTTGTTTTAAGGCACTGGCACTTTGCTTCTCTTTACTGATTGTTTTAGCAAGAATGGCTTCTGTGTTTTGTTGATCTAAGACCTTATCATCAGGGATTTTATCCAGCAATATACTTAAATAAGTATCTAAAGCTATTTCCTGGCGATCAATTTGTTGAACCGTTGTTTTTGAATGCATTTACTCTACTGCTACTTTTTCGTTAGCCATTGGTTTTTTCTTGCATCAAAAATTCCAATAATTCGGTATAGGCTATAACAGCCTTTGAATTTGGCTCAAGTAGTGGTGCAGGTACGCCTTTTAAACTTGCATTTCTTATTTTTGTATCCACTGGGATCACGGATTGCCAAACCTGTCCAGGATAACTTTGCCGCATTACCAGCAAACTTTCTTTGGCTGCTTTAGTTCGTTTATCAAACAGGGTTGGAACAATGGTCAATTTTGGCGGATTTTTTCTTGATTTAAACACCATTTGAACGGTATGAACCATTCTTTCCAGACCTTTTAATGCCAGGTGTTCTGCTGCCGAAGGAATAATAATATGATGACAGGCAGCCAGGGCATTAATCATCAGAATACCTAGCATGGGTGGACTATCAATAAGGACATAATCGTATTCATCTTTAATTTGGCGCAATGAATTTGATACCACTAATCCCATTCCACCTAATGCGGCAACCTGCCTATCCAGAGTGGCTATGGCAACCGATGCTGGTAAAATGGACAATCCATCAAAATCAGTTTTTACAATATAAGGCTGAGGATTGACATTCTTTTTTTTCTGGCCGGTTTCATGAAATAAATTGTAAACGCTCAATTTCATTTCATCAGGATTCATCTTGAAATAGCTGGTTAAAGACCCATGCGGATCAAGATCTATTACTAGGGTTCTAAAACCCCATGAAGATAATAGACCGCCCAGAGAAACAACTGTTGTGGTTTTTCCTACGCCCCCTTTTTGATTTGTTACCGCCCATACTTTCATACTTACCTACATTACAAATTGTTCGCATTTTCTTTAACAGAGCCTGCAGAGGTGTCTAAATTTAACACTCTTGCTCTTTCTTCATCACTCATTCCATAGCGAGCAAATGCCTGGGACATTAATACCAGAATAACGCGGCGGTTTTTAATCCGCCCTTCATTGCTATTGTTATCGGCGGCAGGATGAAATTCTCCATAACCAATCGCTGACAAGCGTTTAGGCGAAATACCATTATTAATAAACTCTCTGACTACCGAGGTTGCTCTTGCAGAAGAAAGTTCCCAATTTGAAGGAAATTCAACGGTATCTATCGGTATATTATCGGTATAACCTTCAATGTTTATAACATTAGGTAAGCGTCTTATTACTTCCGCTACTTTTTTTAATATAGGGTTTGCCTTTCTTGATAATTCAGCTTCACCACTTAAAAATAATAATTGGCTATTCATTTCCAGTTCTATCCAAAAATCATTTCTTTTAACTTCAATTAAATCATTTTCAATATAAGGTTGTAATACATCTTCAAATTGCTCAGAGACTAATTGTAACTGCCGTCTTTCTTTTAGGATTTCTTCGCTTAACTGTTGCTGCTTATCTAATTCTTCAATGCTGGGGTTCTCTAATATTATAGGCTGAACTGTAGTAAGCTCAGCTTCTTGCTGTATGGAGTCCAGTTCTTTTTTTAGCTTGCTTGATTGAGTAAAAGCACCTTCAAGTGACTTAGATAAATCAGCATATTTTGCAGTATTAACTGAAGAAATTGAATACATCACCACAAAAAAAGCAAACAGCAAGGTCACAAAATCAGCATAGGAAACCAGCCAGCGTTCGTGGTTATTACTCTCATCAAAACTGATTTTTTTACGCCGTGCTCGTGCCATTTATTTAACCGATGATTAAAAATAAGTGTTAATGTTTTTCATTTATCTCAGTTTACTTTATTTCTTGAATAAATAACCCGATAGTTTCAATTCTATATTCCTGGGGTTTTCACCTTCGGCAATTGCTGTAATACCTTCCAGCATCATTTCTTTAGCCTGCAAAAAGGCATAAGCTTCTAGTTTTAATTTATTTGCAATAGGTAAAAACAGTAGATTGGCCAGGCCTACCCCATAAATAGTGGCCACAAAAGCCGTTGCAATACCGGCACCTAATAGTTCAGGGTTTGATAAATTCTGCATAACATGTATTAAGCCAACGACAGAACCTAAAATGCCAATAGTAGGAGAATATCCGCCCATGGCTTCATAAACTTTGGCTGCTTGTACTTCAAAATGCTCCATCGTGTTTAATTCTACATCTAGACAGTCCCGGATAATTTCCGGTTCATTGCCATCAACTAATAATTGTAAACCTTTTTTGGCAAAGGGATCTTTTTCTCCATCAACCACTATTTCCAAACCTAATAAACCCTCTTTTCTTGCTAAGGTACTCCATTTCACTACTTTATCTATCTGGCTTTGCAGTAATAATTTTCTGGGTTGAATAATCAACCAGGTGATTTTAATACTTCGAAGCATAATAGTAGGTGGAAAATGCAAAAAAGTGGCACCTAAAGTACCTCCAACCACGATCAGAAATGCCGGGAAATTAAAAAACGCCGCTAAATGGCCTTCTGCTAAAAAATTCCCACCTATAATGGCCGAGAATCCTAATAAAACACCTAGAATACTTAAAAAATCCATGATCTAAAACCTCAGTTGAGTCTTATCTTTTATTAGGAAAAATTGGGTAAGGAGCGAGGATTTAATAATGTCCGAAAGTTTGA
>CAZDMC010000102.1:0-6747 GCA_964506335.1 uncultured Methylomarinum sp.
AATAGCTCTCAATAAGGACTATGGCCATTATCTTCGAGCCATTCTTTGTCTTTTTTGCCCAGATTTTCCACAAAACCCGTGCTCAACTGATTTTTCTAGGATTATCGGTTTGCACCGTACTTACTCGGATTGTTATAGGCATAAAAAAACCCTTGAGCCTATATGGTTCAAGGGTTTTTGGTCTTTCTCGGACTTCTCCGAATATATATGTGGTACCGAGGGTCGGAATCGAACCGACACTTCCGAAGAAATTGGATTTTGAATCCAACGCGTCTACCAGTTTCGCCACCCCGGCAACTAGCTCCCTATTATAATCAATTATAATCTAGATCGCTATCTCTATTTTATGCTTCTAATGCAACCGCTACTTTTAGCTTTTTCATGGCATTTTTTTCTAATTGCCTGATCCGTTCAGCCGACACATTATAGCGAGCAGCCAGTTCATGCAGGGTTGCTTTTTTCTCGGATAACCAGCGACTATTTAATATATCCTGACTACGTTCATCCAGTTCTGATAATGCTTCTGCTAATAAATTTTCTTTATAACCTTTCCAGTCTGCATTTTCCAATAATAATGCGGGGTCTGCTTCGTGTTGTTCTAGATAATTAACGGGTGCAGAAAGGTTGTCGTCCGAATCATTGCTTGATAAATCAAATGCCATATCACGACCATCTAGTCGTTCTTCCATTTCATAGACTATTTTTAAGTCTACATTCAGGTTTTCAGCGATGGCTTCCGCATCATCTTTTGATAACCAGCCCAGACCCTTTTTTGATTTTCTCAGATTAAAGAATAATTTTCGTTGCGCTTTTGTAGTTGCTACTTTAACTATGCGCCAGTTCTTGATCACATATTCATGAATTTCAGCTCTAATCCAGTGCACTGCAAAGGAAACCAGGCGTACACCCACTTCTGGATCAAATCGTTTAACCGCTTTCATCAAGCCTACATTGCCTTCCTGCATAACATCGGCTAAAGGCAGGCCGTAGCCACTGTATCCACGGGCTACATGAGCAACAAAACGAAGATTTGACATGACTAGTTTGCGAGCCGCTTCAAGATCACCGTGATCTCGGTATTGCACGGCCAGGTCATATTCTTGCTCTGGAGTCAGTTTGGGCATATGACTCACTGTATTCAGGTATGAATCAAAGGTGCCGACGGATAAATTAGTGGGTAAAGCTAATGTATTATTCATATAAGCCTCTTGAATTATAATTTGGGTTATTTTAGCACTCAATGGGTAAGAGTGCTAATAATAGGATAAGTTCAACAGTGTGTATGTTCAGATTAGCAAAAGGCTATTCAGGTTTTATTTGCTGTAATTGGTAATGTAGTACAGTCCAGGCGCCTAAAATACCCAGGCATGAGGTCATGATTAATAATAAGATTGTCTCGGTAAAATTTAAGTAGAGCACGCTAAATGCACCATCATAAAGAATAGATAATCTTTCAATAGGGCTTTGTAACACTATGATCATCAAGCTGACTAATAACCAGGCGGCTATGCCGGACAAAAAACCCAGCCAAAATCCGGTATAAAGAAAAGGTCTTTGGATAAAAGAGTGGGTTGCACCTACTAATTTTGCTATTTGCACTTCATTTCGTCTGTTTTGTAATTCTAGCCGAATGGTATTTCCTGTGATAAATAGTACCGCTATACCTAATAAAATACTCAGTAGTGTTGCGCCTCGTTGCATAATCTGCATCATTGACTGTAATCGTTCAAGCCATTGCATATCCATTTGAGTGAAATCCACTTGAGGTAACTGATTAAATTCTGTAATCAATTTTTCCATCGTGTATACATTGTCCAGGCTATTTTTGGGCGATACCTTTAGCACTACGGGTAAAGGATTGCTGTCTAAAACATTTAAAGCATCGCCAAAACCGCTGTATTTTTTAAATTCTTTGAGCGCCTGATCTTTTGAAATTAAAATCACTTCATTCAATAGCGTGTTTTTTCTTATTTGTTTTGCCAGTTGTTTTGCTGATTTATCACTGACACTGGATTTAAGAAATAATGATATTTGCTGGGTCGACTCTATTTTTCCTGTTAATTGCTGCATATTAACAATTAATAAATAAAATCCCGAAGCCAGGGAAATGGCTATTGCCATCACCACAATGGTCATTATGCTGGTAAAAGGATTTTTGAACAAACGTCCCAGACTGGAGAAAAGAGCGTGCGCATGAATATGAAAATAAGCCTGAGCCTTATCTGAAAAGTTGCTATTCTGTCTATTTTTACGGGAGTGAATGTTACTTTTCATGATGTACTGGTTTTAAGTTGACCATGATCCAGCATTAAGACTCTGTATCCCATTTGTGTTAATAAATTGATGTCGTGGCTGGCTATTAAAACAGTAACGCCTACTTGTTGAAATTGTTCAAACAGGTGCATGACTTCTGCTGATAATTCAGGATCCAGGTTTCCAGTTGGCTCATCGGCCAAAATCAATTGCGGCTTATTGACAACAGCTCTGGCAATGCCAACGCGTTGCTGTTCGCCTCCTGATAATGTCATGGGATATTTTTTTTCTTTTCCTAATAAGCCGACCTTATCTAACGCTGCCCTCACTCTTCTGGCAATTTCCTGATGTCCATAGCCTGAAATAACCAGAGGCAGAGCAACATTGTCAAAAATGGTTCTATCCTCTAACAACTTGTTATCCTGAAAAATCAAACCCAGTTTTCTACGTATATAAGGAATTTGTTTTTCTTTGACTTTATTTAAGTTTTGCCCATCTAATATTACATGTCCGCGACTGCACAATTCCATCATCGCTATAAGCTTTAATAATGTACTTTTACCTGCGCCAGAATGACCGGTTAAAAAAGCCATTTCACCTTGCTTTAAATGAAAACTAACATCCAGTAATGCATCACCTGCATCTGGGTATCGCTTACTGACATGATCAAATTTGAGCATCTTGGTCTTTTACAAATAATGCGTCTACAAAAGCGTTAGCATCAAAACTTTGTAAGTCATCAATGCCTTCACCGACACCAATAAAACGGATAGGTAAGCCAAATTTTTTAGCAAGAGTAAAGATAACGCCACCTTTTGCTGTGCCATCTAGTTTGGTTAATGCCAGTCCTGTCAAGTCTACCGTTTCATTAAATATTTTAGTTTGTGATAGGGCATTTTGTCCGGTTCCTGCATCCAGTACCAGTAGTACTTCGTGCGGTGCAGTGTCATCCAGTTTTCCAATAATGCGTTTAATTTTTTTTAATTCTTCCATTAAGTTGGATTGAGTATGTAAACGGCCGGCAGTGTCTGCGATCAATACATCAATGTCTTTTGCCTGGGCTGATTGCACCCCGTCATAGATAACGGATGCAGAGTCTGCGCCAGTATGCTGAGCAACAACTTGTATATTATTACGTTCACCCCAGGTTTCCAGTTGTTCTACCGCTGCTGCTCTGAACGTATCTCCAGCCGCTAACATGACGCTATGTCCTTGAACTTGTAGACGTTTTGCCAGCTTTCCAATAGTTGTGGTTTTACCTACGCCATTGATACCTACCACTAAAATAACAAAAGGCTTTTCTTGTTGTGGAATTTCAAGGGGCTGACTGCAAGGTTGTAATATTTCCAGCAAACTTTGTTTTAATGCTTTTTCCAGTGCTTCAGCATCATTTAATTGATGCTTTTCCAGTCGCTCAGTCAGCCTTGAAATGATTTCAGTGGTGGTTTCTACTCCAATATCGGCCATTAATAAACTGGATTCGATATGCTCCAGAAAATCACCACTAATCACTTTTTGAGATAATGTGATGCCAGATAAAACATCACCCAAACCGGTTCGAGTTTTTTGTAATTGTGTTTTAAGTCTTAAATATAAGGATTCAGTTGTTGGTTTTAGATAAGCTTCTTGCTCTGTTTCAATTTCCTCAGCGAGTTCCTCTGCTATCGTCTCAGATGTCGGTTCATCTAGTAAAATATATTTGCTATAAAAACGGATAGAAATAAGGGGTAGCATTAATAGTGCAGCAAAAATATTATGGATTATGGTTAATCCTATAGGCGCGCCAAAGCGGATACTCATAATTCCTAAAGAAATTTGTATCATCAGTAGCACACTTAACAACAAACCTGCCTTACGGACAGGCCGCGAATATTGTTCTGAAGTAGCACTCAATATTAATAAGGTAAGCACTATAAAGCTAATGGCTGCCCCTGTTCTATGCATCCAGTGCACAGCAACTTGCCCATCAAAAGACAGCACGCCTGCATAGTTGCCTTGTAGAGCAGAAAACAAATCTAAGGCCGCTAAATAATCTACAAGGGGCATCCATTGATTATTACAGCGCGGAAAATCAGTACACGCTAATGCGGCATTATTAGTGCTAGTCCAGATGCCTAAAAAGACCTGGATAGATAAAAAAACAATGGCAAGTCCGGCCAGCACTCTGGGGCCTGATTTTATGGTTTGTTGATTGATTTCAATTTTTGGCTGTACTCTTAAATAAATCCAATAGAGCAACCAAAAAGCAATAAATCCGGCTAATAATTGAAGGGTAACTGCGGCAGGCATTGCATTTAAGTCTGTTGCCCATTTACCTAATGCAAAGAGTAAAACAACAGTGGTCAGCAATAACAGGCTAGAAATAATGGCCGAACAACGGCACTTTTTTTGTGTCCAGGCAGCAAAAACCAGAATAAGCGTCATCAGTCCCAGAACGCCCAGCGCATAACGGTAGCTCATTTTTATCCAGGCTTTAGTGATGTCAACTCGACTTTGTGGAAAGTTTACGAGTGCCTGGCTTCTAAATTCAACATTATTAGCAACGATGGCTTTTCCATAACAACCCGGCCAGTCAGGACACGCCATTGCTGAATTTGACACCTGCACAATAGAGCCTAAGAAAATGACTAATAATGCTAGCAATAATGCAAACAAGGAGATTTTTCTAAACATTGTTATCAACCAATTTGTGAAATTCTTAATAATTTTTTCAAGTCACGTTTGACTTTATAGGGATCAAAACCGGGTTCATATTGCATCATTAAATTGCCAAAGGGATCCATTAAAAACAACATACCTTCTGGGACATCTGCTTTTCTTATTGTTTTTAGTTTTTTTGATAATGATGGGGCGGGTATGGCTCTTAAAAGACGTAAGTCATTTTTCCACCATTGCTTTGCAAGTGCTTTGTCAGTTTCCGAAAGAATAAGAACCAGCCGCCTGATACGGGTTAATTCTTTGCTCATCATTAATCGTAACTGTTTGGTTTTATGGATGGCTTGCAGACAAACTTCGCTGCATTCCTTGTCGGTCAGAACATTGATTAGTACCCAGCGACCTCCTAGTTCTTTCATGTTTTTTACGGAGAAATCATCAAAGCCGATAAATTCATTTCTGGCAGTAGTAACGGGTGGCGTAATTAGCTCACCATTATTAGTGCCTTTTCCTGTCCAGCTTATATTTGCTGCCAAATACCAGGCAAAAGCAAAGGGTATAATTGAAATGGCAAAGATTACTATTAGCGTTTTTCTGTTTTTTTTATGTTGTTCATTCATCGACTGTTCTGCTAAACCAAATAAATAAGAATGTTAAAGTAATGGCGAGTCCAAACCATTGCACGGCATAAGCAATATGCTTTTCCACCGGCATGATTTTAATTTCTTTCCATTCGCGGCTATAGCCATCAGCCATTGTAGAATCGAGTTCTATCTGGAATGGTAGTAAGGAATATCCTAGTTTTTCTGATAAAATTTGAGTATTAACTACTTGTACCACGGAGGGCCAACCCGCTGTTGGAATTTCAGCACCCTTTAATAAAATACCTACAGCAGGAAATTGATTAATCCTACCTGTCAGATTAATCTGTAATAGTGCAATGGCTAGTTCAGGTAAAATCCGACGATCCTTGTTTAATGGCACCCAGCCTCTATTGATCAATACAGTTTCATTTGTTTCATCTATTAAAAAAGGTGTCAAAACAAAATAACCTGGTTTTCCTTTGACAATCTGGTTGTCGATCAAAAATTGATGTTGCGAATCATAAACACCTGTTAAAGCAATTTTCCTGTATCTGTACTCTGTTATGCTTTTATCCAGTATAGATTTTAATTCAATAACATCCTTTTCGTTTGCCACCTGCTGTTTTTTTAGAAAAATCCTTTTTTCATCGGCTCGCCCTAATTGCCAAAAACCTAAGGAGACTAATAAGATTAAAAAAAACGCGTATAATATAGTGGATAAAATACTAAATTTATACTTTGTTACAGAAAATTTCATATTCATTTTTTGTTTCTACTCAGCTTGCTGAAACTAAGAGGCTGTCTTGTTAATAATAACTGAAATATCACGCAGGATTTTAGTTTTACAGCAGCGTTATACTTCATAGCAGAATATTGCTTTCGAAAACTCTCTACAGCCATGTCTATCAAATTACTTTTTATCATCGCTTTTATTTTTATCATCATTAGCCTGGGCTTTGCCTTGTTTAATATTGTAAGGCATAAAGATCAAGATCATTCAGTCAGAACAGCTAAAGCATTAAGCTATAGAATAGGGATTTCACTGATATTATTCATACTGCTTTTTATTGCTTATGCAACGGGGATGATAAAACCACAAGGCATTGGCGCCAGAATTAACCAATTACAACAAGAACAAATTCAAAAAGAACGGTTGCTTAAACCATAGCACTTGCTCAAAATTTACTACGAAGTGTATTTATCCTAGATAAATCAGTTGACCGCTCAGTTTGTGCATAAGGGATTGAATAGTGAG
>CAZDMC010000103.1:0-6743 GCA_964506335.1 uncultured Methylomarinum sp.
GTAAAAGCTTTAACTACCATGCTCTTTCTTATATTCAATCGACTTGATATACCAGGTGAATATGCCTGCCTCAGTTTTTACTATAGCTTCATCGTCTACTTCCTTTTTTAACAGAGCACGAGCCATAGGGGAATCAACAGAGATATAATTTTTTTGTGCAAAGATTTCATCATAGCCCACAATTCGAAATCGTTTTACTTCATCATGGTCATTTTCAATTTTCACCCAGGCGCCAAAGAAAACCTTTCCCTCTTGATCCTGATGAAAGTCGACAATTTTCAAACTATCCAGACGGTTTCGTAAATACCTGACTCGGCCGTCGATTTCACGCAGCTTTTTCTTATTATATTGGTAGTCTGCATTTTCACTTCTGTCGCCTAAACTAGCAGCCCAGGTCACTATTTTGGTTGTTTCAGGTCTTTTAATTCGCCAAAGATAGTCTAATTCTTCTTTAAGTTTTTCATAACCTCGCCGGGTTATCAGTGGTGTTCTCATGCTGCTTTCTGACCTTATTCAAACTTCGGATATTATTAAATCCTCGTTTCTAAAAATGGGAATTCTTGAACGTGGAGAGTATAAAACAGGATCTGCGATTATCTCACGATCAAAATAACATATTAGCCTTTCTTTTAAGTCCTCTACTAAGTTATACTCTTCACGCTCAAGACCCCCACCCAGGCACACAGTTTGTTGCAATGGGCGTTGTTGTAAAGCATTGAAATATATTGATATTACGGCTGATTTACGCCTAGCCCATCACCACAAGCTATGTGCTTGAATGAGGTGTTTCAAACATGAAGAGTGTAAACGCTGCACCCTGGATTTCACACAGCCCAATTTAATGATTACTACACTATTTGACCCGCTCATTGCTATCAGCAAGAAATGTTTTAACAGTCTTTATTATTGGGGTAGAGAGTCCCTGTTTGGGCATCATAAGCGTGATATTGTAGTTATTCATGTTGATCAGGCCTGTAATAGTCTTAGAAGTACTCGAGATCAATTTCAGGATGCCTTGCAACAATTCAAGAATATCGTCAATGTTGAAGCCACTTCATTGGATCATCGTTATTTGTTACTAAAACGACAATTTGAGTTTTGTCAGGCAAAGTCGGATGATGTCAGTAGTAGAATATTGATTATTGAAGAGGTCAGTGCCTCCTTATTTAACGAGTGGGGTGATGAGTTACAACAATATTCCAGTCGTGCATTGCGTAGTAAAAGTCGCCAGCAATTAAAAACATCCCAGCAACAATACAGTCGCTTGATTAAAACCATGCGAAAAGCGGAAAGTCGAATACAATTCGTTTTATCTGCATTTAAGGATCAAGTCCTTTTCTTAAAACACAATCTGAATGCCAAAGCGATTGCAGCACTGCAGCATGAATTTGTGGAGATAGGGATTGATATATCACAATTAATAGAGGTCATGGAAATTACCATTAATGAAGCCAGCCATTTTGTTTCAACACTGGTTGACCAAAAAGCCCTGCCTTCTGGGTAATTAAATGCGGATTCAATCACTGCCTACCCAACTGATCAATCAAATCGCTGCCGGTGAAGTAGTCGAAAGACCTTCCTCAATTGTTAAGGAATTAGTTGAAAATTGCTTTGATGCAGGAGCCACTCTGATTCAAATTGAAGTTGAACAAGGCGGTATTCGATTGATAAAAATCCGTGATAATGGCTGTGGTATTGTTAAAGAAGATTTGCCTTTGGCATTGTCACAACATGCCACCAGCAAAATTTTCAGTTTACAGGATTTAGAGTGCGTCTCCAGCATGGGTTTTCGCGGAGAAGCGCTACCTAGCATTAGTTCTGTGGCCAGATTAACGTTGATTTCAAGAACTGACGAAGCGGATTGTGCCTGGAAAGTTAGTGCGGATGGTTCAGAAAAATATTTTGACCCACAACCCGACCCACATCCTCCGGGAACTACTATTGAAGTTAGAGACCTGTTTTATAATACCCCGGCAAGACGCAAGTTTTTAAAGACAGAAAAAACAGAGTTTTCTCATATCGAAAACCTGATCAAGAAAATGACATTAAGCCGCTTTGATGTAGGCTTTACCCTTAGCCATAATCAGCGTGAAATTCTCAATCTAAAACCTGCGGAAACGTTGCTGGAACAAGAACAACGTATTGCCAGTATTTGTAGCTCAGCGTTTATTGAAAATTCGGTAAAAATTGATTTTGAAGCGTCTGGGATGCATTTATCCGGGTGGGTGGGTTTGCCCACTTTTTCACGCAGCCAATCGGATATGCAGTTTTTTTATGTGAATGGTCGATTAATTAGAGATCGTCTGGTATCTCATGCCATAAAACAGGCATATAGCGATGTTATGTTTCACGGCCGCCACCCTGTTTTTGTGCTTTATTTAACTTTGGATACTACCTTGGTGGATGTAAATGCTCATCCTGCCAAACTTGAGGTAAGATTTAGAGAAGGGCGCACCGTCCATGATTTTTTATTCAAGGCTTTACACCGTTCATTAGCAGAGCTGAGACCGGGTCAACAAAATAATGAACAACAGCTTGGTGCAGTAAATACTGAGTTTTTCACACCTTTACCAGCAACTGTTGTTAGCAGCTCCTTAACTGCGCAGAAACAGTCAATAATACCTTCATTGCGGCAAACATCTTTGCCGATGCATGTTGCAGAAGAAATAAATGCTTATGCTTCGCTGTATCCCACTATTGAAAATAAAACAGAGAACCATGCTGATTATGCTGTTTCAGAATCGTTACCTGGGATGCCACCTCTGGGTTATGCCATAGCCCACTTACATAGTATTTTTATTTTATCAGAAACTGAAAAAGGTATTATTCTGGTGGATGCACATGCAGCACATGAGCGTGTTTCTTATGAGAAATTAAAACAGCAATATCACTCGGGTACAGTCCCCAGCCAACCTTTATTATTGCCCCTTAAAATCCAGGTTAGTGCCGCAGAAGCCGATTTGGCCGAACAGCAACAGGCCGTGTTTTTATCATTAGGCTTCGAAATTAGCCGTTCAGGTCTAGAAACTATTGTTTTAAGATCAACACCTGCTTTGCTGGAAAAAGAAGATATGGATACCTTGATCAAGGATATTCTGGCCGATATAGTCAATCATGGTATGAGCCAGCGAGTATTAGAAAAATCCAATGAAATATTGTCAACAATAGCTTGTCATGGTGCGGTTAGAGCAAAACGTAAATTGACTCTGGCTGAAATGAATGCCTTATTAAGAGATATGGAAAAAACAGAAAGAAGTGGACAATGTAATCATGGTAGACCTACCTGGATTGAATTAAGCGTATCGGATTTAGATAAGTTTTTTCTACGTGGGCAATAGCTGTTATGAACACATCACATTTGCCACCGGCTATTTTTATAATGGGACCGACCGCTTCTGGTAAATCGGAATTAGCAGTGCAACTGGCTCAAAAAATAGATGGCGAAATCATTAGCGTTGATTCTGTGCTGGTCTACAAAGGAATGGATATTGGTACAGCCAAACCGACATGGAATGAACGGGCGGGAATCCCACATCATTTGGTTGATATACTGGATCCATCAGAAACTTATTCAACGGGAAGTTTTAGAAACTCTGCACTGCAATTAATGGAAGATATTTCAACTCGGGGAAAAATACCGATATTGGTGGGCGGTACTATGTTGTATTTTAATGCCCTGTTTAAAGGTCTGGCTGAATTACCTGAAGCTAACTCTGTTATTAGAAAACAGTTAGATGAAGAATTAATGCTTGTTGGCAAGCAAGCCATGCATGACCGATTGAGAGCGGTAGATCCAGAATCGGCTGAAAGAATACATCCCAATGATCCACAAAGAATACAACGTGCTCTGGAAGTTTTTCAACTCAGCGGCAAACCGATTAGCCAGTTTTTTCAAGAAGCACAGTCAAAGCCATTACCCTATCGAAAAATAAAATGTATTATCTGGACAGATGATAGAAAAGCATTGCATAAAAAAATAGCAAATAGGTTTAGACTCATGGTGGATGCTGGCTTGATTGATGAGGTTAATGCCTTATATCTCAGAGGCGATTTATCAGAAGATTTACCTGCTATCAGGGCGGTGGGTTATCGGCAGGTCTGGTTATACCTACAAGGAAAATATGATTCGGAAATGATGCTTGAGAAAGGTATTATTGCCACCCGACAATTGGCAAAAAGACAATTTACCTGGCTACGTCAGGAAACAGACTTTATTCAATTTAATACTTTTGAAAAGAATTTAGCTGAAACAATGATTCAAAAGCTAAAGTCTCTGCTTTAAAAAAAGATCTCAAACATTTTACTTTTTAGGGCGTTTAGCTAGAATTTCCAAAGCTGCAATACGATAAGCTTCGGCAAGGGTAGGGAAGTTAAACGTGCTTTCTATGAAAATATCAATCTCAGCGTTACAAAGCATAGCCATGTGACCAATATGAATAACCTCGGTCGAGTTTTCACCGACCAGCATAACACCCAGAATTTTTTTGCCTTCTGGGTCAGAAACAATTTTTAACATACCCTCGGTATTTCCAGAAATTTGCCCCCTGGCTACTTCTGCAAAGTTAGCTCTGCCAATAATAACGTCACCGTATTTTTCTATGGCCTGTTTCTCGGTAAGCCCTATGGATGAAAGTTCAGGAATAGCATAAATCCCAATGGGGATAAGCTGGCTCATATCGCCTGTTTTTATATTCAATGCATTACAGGCGGCTCGTCGACCTTGCTCCATTGATGTGGCCGCTAATGAGGGTGGGCCAATAATATCGCCAGCGGCATAGATATTGGGTATTACAGTTCTTAGTTGATCATCAACAGTAATTAACCCCCGGTCATTTAAAGAAAGACCTGCGTTTTCAATATCAAGATTTTTTACATTGGCAAAACGGCCTGCTGCACAAAGTAATTTTTGACTGCGTATTATGGTGCCATTGCTACATTCAGTCACTACTTCGCTGACTTCATCCCAATAAACTTTTTTAACTTCATGCGAGCCTAACCAGACGCCTCCCATTGCTTTAAATGCTTCAACAAAAGTATTAGTCATATCGCTGTCTAAAAAACCTAAGGGGCTTGGGTAGCGGTCTATCATGGTGACTTTAACCCCAAGCGCCTGGAAAATTGAGGCATATTCACTGGCAATTACACCGCCACCTAAAACAGTGAGGCTTGCCGGTAAATACAGGATGGATAAAATCGAATCACTATCAAGAATATGTTCGTGGTCTATGGGCACATGATCTGGATGTCGAGGGAAAGACCCTGTAGCAATGATGATGGTTTTAGCACTGATATTGTTAGACTCACCATTAGGTTTAGTAATTTTAATGGTTTCATTGTTGACAAAACTGGCACGGCCATGAATTCTTTGAATATTGTTTCGGTCAATTTGGCGACGAATGTATTGATCATGTGCTTTTAATACGTCCTCTAGTCTATCGACCAAAGTAGCCATTTCGGCATTTTCTGGCAGGGAAAAATTTGCCAATGCAGCGCTCTGACGCATATGTTTTACACGTAAGGCATTTTCGCGTAGGGTTTTGGAGGGGATAGTGCCAAAGTGAACGCAGGCACCACCAAATAAATTATCTCGTTCAATAATGGCAACGCGTTGTCCTGATTTAGCAGACTGAATGGCTGATTTTTGACCTGCTGGGCCACTGCCGATGATGATGACATCAAAATCGTAAAGTTTATTGTTCATGATGATAAACCGTTAAGACGTGCTTTTATAGTTTCAGTTTGACCCAGTATTTTTTCTAATTCATCCTGATATAAATTTAAGTTTGTCATCACTGGCAAGCTGAATAAATTGTCTTTATCCATTTCATCAGGCGATAACAGATGTGTTGAGAATTGGACTCCGGCATTCACCAGAGCGGCTTGATTGCCAGCTGAGGGTGTATTGCTGTAGTCATCATAAAAACTCACCGCTTCAACAACCAGAGTAGGCATTTTCCAGGCATTAATTACCATGGTAGTGACCTGCTGACAATATTTATATTCTAGTTGAATAACGTCTTCTTTAGATAAGGGTATCTGCTGTTTTTTAGACAAGTCTAAAATGACTTGTAATATAGCTGGACGACCCATTGAATGAAGCAGTCCTGCCAAAAAAGCCACTTCCACATTACTACGACAATGCCGGGCAATTTCTTTTGCCCATAAAGCCGAACCTAGAGCATGATGCCAGATTTTACTGACATAGTTTTCAAAACCAGGTGTATCAAAAAACTTGGCACCTATAGATGTAGACAAGGCAATTTCACTGATAACTCCCATACCCAAACGAGCAATAGCTTGTTGTAAAGAAACCAGGTTACCTAATGGTGTATAAGCAACAGAGTTTGCAATTCGCATCATGTGACCTGCCAGTGATTGGTCACTTTGAATTAATTTAGCCATTTCACTGGCATCAGAGTCAGGGTTTTGAGCTAATAATAGTGCTTTATTGGCCACCTCAGGCAACATGGGGATATCAATAGCATTTTTTTCAATGAGTTGTTCAATTGGCTTAATCAATAATTGTGCTTGATCACTTAAGGTGATTTCTTCTTTGTTCATTGGAATCCTGTGCATTGATTATTTATTTATTCTAAGCTTAGCATATACGTTTGGTTTAGCTAGCATTAGCCAATGTTAGCTCGGTCACTGAAAAATCAAGAAAAGAGCTTGAGCCTAAAAAAGTGAATATTTGTCAGGTTTCACTACGTTGTACCATGATTTTTTAAAAGGTCAGCCTGAAA
>CAZDMC010000104.1:0-6739 GCA_964506335.1 uncultured Methylomarinum sp.
AAGAACACA
The DNA here is from genome assembly GCA_964506335.1 of uncultured Methylomarinum sp. GTDB lineage: Bacteria > Pseudomonadota > Gammaproteobacteria > Methylococcales > Methylomonadaceae > QPIN01. Next base: position 10 of record CAZDMC010000104.1, read on the forward strand.
CTCATCCCAAAAAATAAATGCAATTTGTAGATAAAATCAACATTATCCAGAAAATGAGGGCTAGGGTTAAGCACTATAATAGCTTGTGCCCATTCCGATAAATTAATCATGATGGAGGCATCCCCATTAAAGGCATGATAGATGGATACAGGAATAGTTAACAAGCCGATGCTTAAGGTCACTAATATCCAGTCCAGAATAAAAATATCCATAAAACGGCTATTAGCTCGAACTCTGGGGTTAAACATGCGGCGTTTCCATAAAATAATACCGCCCATCATACAAACACTACCAAAAATAGCACCCAAACTGATAGCAATAGTCTGATGCATCATGTCTGATATCCCCCAGTCTAAAAACCATTGGTGCGGTGTTAGTAATCCGGCAAAATGGCCAAAAAACAGGGCAATGATTCCGATATGAAAAAGAATGCTGCCTTTTTGTAATTGTTCTTTTTCAAAAAGCTGGCTGGAATCCGCTTTCCAGGTGTATTGTTCTCTATCAAAGCGAATTAGACTGCCCAATAGAAAAGTTGTCAAGGCAATGTAAGGGTATACGCCAAAGAGTAAATTAGTTAAGTTCATAATCAGTCCTACGCTGCAATATCTGCTACATGACCATGACGCTCCACTATTCTGACCAGTGGTGCGTATGGGCTTTCATTTTTTTCAAGATTAGTGGCAATAATACCCGCTGCTTGCGAGGTTTGCTTTAGAAACGCCAGCGCACTGGTCTCATCATTCATGGTAGCAACATATTCCAGAATGAGCGGTAAATAATCAGGCAGCTCACCATCGCCAATTTCAATCCCGGTTGATTTGTATAATTCAGCCAGCTCTATCAATGCAGGGCCTCTTTGACGATCTTGTTCATCAAACAGATGATAGGTTAAATAGAGTGAATTTTCAGCAGTCATATCAAAATTGTTGACATATTCCGCTTGCAATTTAGTCAGTGATAACTGCGAAGCCCAGTCAATAAAACCATAGATCAGTGATTTATCTTCACTATTAAGATGGGGTTGTTCAGCCGTGACTTTTTTTAATTCATCCCAGTTTTCAACCAGGTCTTTACTGGGATATTGTAATAGAATAGAGATTATTTTATAGATTTGCGTCGCTGATATCATACCCCTTCCCCCTCAGAAACCTTGGCCGCAGGCGTGTAAGGAAAGAATTCAACCACTTGCAGATTATCTGCTGATTTAGTGCGTTTATCGGGAAATAACGAGGCATTAGGGCTGATGCTACAACCATCATTACCAAATTCAAAGCCATTTTGTCCCTGAAAACCAAGAAAGTCTTCCTGACGTAATTCTTCATGACTGGTGGGAATCACATAGCGATCTTCATAATTGGCAATGGCCATATAACGATACATTTCACGCACCTGGTCTTCCGTTAAGCCGACTTCTTCAAGTACCGCGAGATCGGTTTTTTGTTCTACATTCAATGAACGAAAGAAACTACGCATGGCAATCATCCGTTTCAATGCCAAAACAATCGGTTCTTCTTTACCGGCGGTAAACATATTGGCCAAATATTTCATCGGTAAGCGCATGGTTTCGATACTTGGAATAACACCATCGGGTTTTGTCGCCAGATTACCCTGATCTATTTGAGATTGTACTGGTGATAAAGGCGGTACATACCAAACCATCGGCAGGGTTCTATATTCAGGGTGTAATGGAAAAGCCACTTTCCAGTCAACCACTAATTTATAAATAGGCGATTGACGTGCCGCATCCATCCAGGATTCAGGAATACCATCTATTTTTGCCTGTTTAATCACCTCTGGGTCATTGGGGTCTAAAAATAAATCCAGTTGTGCCTGGTATAAATCCTGATCATCGGGTACAGAAGCCAACTCTTCAATACGATCCGCATCATAAAGCATGATACCGTTATAACGAATACGTCCCACACAGGATTCAGAACATACCGTAGGCAAACCCGATTCTACACGGGGATAACAGCCGGTACATTTTTCCGCTTTACCCGATTCCCAGTTATAGAACATTTTTTTGTACGGACAGGCACTGATACACATACGCCAGCTTCTGCATTTATCCTGATCGACCAGAACAATACCGTCTTCTTCTCGTTTGTATAAAGAACCGGAAGGACAAGAGGCAACACAGGCAGGGTTAACACAATGGTTACACATGCGCGGTAAATACATCATAAAGGTTTGTTCAAATTCTCCATAAACCTGTTTTTCCATGTCGCTGAAGTTAACATCTTCACCACGGTGTTTAAATTTACCGCCGAGATCATCTTCCCAGTTTGGCCCCCATTCGATTTTTTCCATACGCTGACCATCAATTAAAGAACGCGGTCTTGCAGTGGGTGTCGCTTCAACTAGCGGACTGTTTTGTAAAACTGCATAATCGTAAGTGAAGGGCTCGTAATAATCATCAATAGTCGGCATATTGGGGTTACTAAATATATTCGCCAAAATACTTCGTTTATTGCCTGATTTTAACTGTAATTTACCTTTAACCATTTCCCAGCCACCATTCCATAGTTCCTGATCTTCCCAGTTTTTGGGATAACCAATACCGGGTTTTGTTTCCACATTATTAAACCAGACATATTCCATGCCTTTACGGTTAGTCCATACATTTTTACAGGTCACTGAACAGGTATGGCAACCAATACATTTGTCCAGATTCATTACCAGTGAAAAATTTGCTCTTACTTTCATTATCTATCGCTCCGAATCATCGTAAATATAAGATGCTTGATGAACACCTTCTGGGTTTAATGCCTGTTCTCGCTGATCTGTTAAAGGCTCTTCCATCCATTGAATATCCTGATCTTCTATTTTATGCAGCAGAACATATTCATCGCGTTGTGAACCGACCGTACCGTAATAGTTAAAACCGTAGCTTAATTGTGCATAACCGCCAATCATGTGAGTGGGTTTAACGGTGACTCGGGTGACACTATTTAAAATTCCGCCTCGTTTTCCGGTGGTATTAGAACCCGGTACGTTAACGTTTTTCTCTTGTGCGTGATACATCAAAGTCATACCGTCAGGGATACGTTGACTGACTACCGCTCTGGCAATGGTGGCGCCATTAATGTTCAATGCTTCTACCCAGTCATTATCTTCAATGCCGACTTTTTCAGCATCGGTTTCTGAAATCCATAAATGCGGGCCGCCACGCGACAGGGTTAACATGCGCAAATTATCATGATAGGTACTGTGAATACCCCATTTACCATGCGGGGTAATCCAGTTTAATTTTAAGTACGGTTTATCCCCCAATTTTTCCATCATTTCCGGCATGGAACGAGTATTTACCGCAGGTCTATAGGTACAATAGGCTTCACCAAAATCACGCATCCATTGATGATCTTGATAGAAATGGGCGCGACCGGTTAAGGTGCGAAAAGGGATATGCTCATGGATATTGGTATAACAGGCGTTATAGCTGACCTTTTCAGATTCAATGCCGCTCCAGGTGGGTGCAGTAATAATCTTGCGCGGTTGTGCCTTAATATCACGAAAGGTGATTTTTTCATCTTCTCGTGCCCGAGCCAAATGGGTATGGTCAATGCCTGTTTTAACTGCTAAGGATTCCCATGATCTTACTGCAACTTCACCATTGGTTTCTGGCGCTAAAGATAAAATAGTTTCACAGACATTAATATCTTCTTCTAACGATGGCATACCCTTAGAGATGCCTTCATCTTTAATGGTATAGCAAATGGCTTTTAGATGTTCGTATTCTTTCTCAGTATTCCAGTCGATACCTTTGACATTATTGCCCTGCTCTTTTAATAAAGGCCCTAACGCCGTGTATTTTTTGTAGGTATTGGCAAAATCGCGCTCTACTATTTTTAGTACCGGTAAGGTTTTACCTGGAATGGGTTCACATTCGCCATACTTCCAGTCTTTTACATCCATCGCTTGACCCAGCTCTGCTGGGGTATCATGCAGTAAAGGTAACGCCACCAAATCTTTTTGTGTGCCTAAATGCGTTTCCGCTAATTCAGAGAAGCGTTTGGCAATGGTTTTAAAAATCTGCCAATCAGAACGTGATTCCCAGCCAGGATCCACCGCTTGGGTTAGGGGGTGGATAAAGGGATGCATGTCCGTGGTGTTCAGATCATTTTTCTCGTACCAGGTTGCAGTCGGTAGTACGATATCTGAATAAGCGCCGGTAGAATTCAGGCGGAAATTAATATCCACCATTAAATCCAGTTTGGCGATGGGTGCCTCCTTATGCCATTTAATTTCTTTGCCTTCTGCCTCAGCCACCACATCTTGCATCACACCATTTTGTGCGCCTAATAAATGCTTAAGAAAATACTCATGGCCTTTGGCACTACTACCAATTAAATTAGCGCGCCAGACAAATAAATTACGCGGATGATTTTCAGGCGCATCAATGTCTTCGGCAGCAAAAGCCAAATCACCCGATTTTAATTGTTTAACCACATAATCGGAGACACCTTTTTCATCTTTAGCACCGGCAGCTTCGGCCTCTTTAACAATTTCCAGCGGATTTTTATTAAAGTGGGGTGAAGAAGGTAGCCAGCCTAGGCGTTGAGAGACTACATTATAATCAGCCAGATTATGACCTTTGTATTTATCAGATGCTGTAACTGTTAATAAAGCATCCGCATCAATTTTTTCATAACGCCATTGATCGGTATGAAAATAGAAATAAGTGGTGCCATTCATCTGACGCGGTGGTTTTTGCCAATCCAGTGCAAAGGCAACCGGTGCCCAGCCTGCTTGTGGGCGTAGTTTTTCCTGACCGACATAATGCGACCAGCCGCCACCACTTTGTCCCACACAGCCACACATGTGAAGCAAGTTCATAATAGAACGATAGTTCATATCATTGTGATACCAGTGGTTTAAACCGGCTCCTACAATCACCATGGATTTACCCATGGTTTTGGCGGCGTTGTCGGCAAATTCACGACCACTGCGAATTATATCGGCTTGCTTAACACCGGTGATTTTTTCTGCCCAGGCGGGTGTGTTAGGAATGCTGGCATCGTCATATCCCGATGCAATATCGCCACCTAAATCGCGATCAATGCCGTATTGCGCCAGTTGTAAATCAAAAACAGTTGCAACTAATGTCACTTTACCGTTTAGCATCACTTTTTTGACAGGCACATTTCTTCGCATCGGCACATCAACACCCGATTGAAAATCAGGCATCAAGACTTCGACGATATCGTCTTTATCAAAAATAAAACTCAATCTGGGTTTGGTTTTTCTACGACCTTTTTTGGGTAACAGATTCCATTTTCCTTCTTCACCCCAGCGGAAACCAATAGAGCCATTGGGTGCAAAAATGCTGCCTGTTTTTTCGTCAATAACCACGGTTTTCCAATCGGGATTATTGTCTTCACCCAATGAATCAATAAAATCAGAAGCACGAACAAAACGACCACCAACATAGGATTTTTCGTGTTTATCCAGAATAACCAATAAGGGCATATCCGTATAAGTCCGAGCATATTCCTCAAAATAAATATCTTGGCTATCAATATAAAATTCTTTCAGGGCTACATGTCCCATAGCCAAAAATATCGCAGCATCGGTCCCTTGTTTTGCCGGCATCCAAAGATCAGCAAATTTAACGTTTTCGGCATAATCAGGGGAAAGCACTACAACTTTAGTGCCTTTGTAGCGGACTTCTGTAAAGAAATGGGCATCCGGTGTACGAGTCATCGGTAAATTAGAACCTGCGATAACCAGATAGGTTGAGTTATACCAATCAGCCGATTCAGGGACATCGGTTTGTTCACCCCAGGTTTGTGGGGATGCGGGCGGTAAATCACAATACCAGTCATAAAATGATAAACAGACACCGCCAATTAATGATAAATAACGACTCCCTGCGGCATAACTAATCATTGACATGGCAGGAATTGGCGAGAATCCGGCTATTCTGTCAGGGCCATGGGTTTTAGCGGTATAAACATTAGATGCTGCAATAATTTCTGTAACTTCTTCCCAGTCTACACGGACAAAGCCGCCTAAACCACGCACAGCGGTATATTTTTTACGTTTCTCAGGGTCTTCCTGAATGGCTCCCCAGGCTTCTACTGGATCTTTTCCTGAATCACGTTCTTCTCTGTAGAGAGAAACCAGCCGTTCACGAATCAGTGGATACTTGACTCGTAAGGGACTATATAAATACCAGGAAAAGCTAGCCCCACGAGGGCAGCCACGCGGTTCATGATTAGGCAAATCAGGCCGTGTGCGTGGATAATCAGTCGCTTGCATTTCAAAGGCAACCAGACCATTTTTGACATGGATATTCCAGGAACAGCTCCCCGTACAATTAACGCCATGGGTTGAACGCACCACTTTATCGTAACGCCAACGGTTGCGATAGCCATCTTCTGCTGAGCGGTCTTCATTGGTGACAATTCCATGTCCACCGGAAAAGGTGCTTTGAACTTTCTTAAAAAAATTGAGACGGTCTAAAAAATGACTCATCGTTTTCTCCTGGATTTTTGTAAACTATTTGTTTGCTTTAATCTGTGGGGTATTGAGCAGATTCGTAATTAATGACGATTCTAGTCTGATAGAACTTTGCAAATTGGAAAATAACAATTTTGATTAACTATGACTTAACTGTTTGGATGATTTTTTGTTTAAAGCAAATACCATGCCTGTTTAAAGTTGGTATACGTATAAAAGGTTAGCTATCCAGTTAAACAGCTTAATCTATCATTGTATATATACAAAG
>CAZDMC010000105.1:0-6730 GCA_964506335.1 uncultured Methylomarinum sp.
TATCGGCAAAAATCAACCGATAGAAAACCGCATCCGTGACCGCGCGAAGTATAGCTATTACCAAAAAGCTTTCGCAGTCATTTCACATAATTATTTAATATTATTATGCTTGGAAAATTTTTACCTCAATCAGACATCTCAATTAGAGATAATCTGGTATGGATTTTTAGATTCAGAAATGTAACGATTACTGCGGAATCGCTTTTAATGCTGCTCTCTATCTATGCTTTAAAAATCCAATTACCACAAGAACAGCTTGCACTGGTCATTATTTCAATTTGCTCGGTTAATCTATATACCTGGATGCGCTTACAGACTGCTGAGGAGGTCAGTGAGCTAGAGATTTTTTTTCAAATTATCCTGGATGTTTTAGCGCTGACTTCATTGCTTTATTTAACAGGCGGCGCATCAAATCCCATTATCTGGGTGTTTTTACTACCTGTCATTATTACCTCTATTATGTTGCCACAGGCTTATGCCTGGAATATGGTCATTTTGACCTGCTGTATGTATACCGTTTTAATTGGCTATTACATCCCATTACCATCCATAGAACCCCATTTACCGGATCCTGATCTTGTTAGCGTGGAAATGCAACACTATCTGCATGATATGCAAGACCAGGAGTATTTTAATCTGCATATTTTTGGGATGTGGTTTGGCTTTATAATTAGCGCTGGTCTGGTTGCATTTTTTGTGGCGAAATTATCTAAAACATTGAAAGAAAGAGAGAGAAACTTATCAGAGGCTAGAGAAAATGCCTTGCGTGATGAACGGGTGATTTCTTTAGGTACGCTTGCTGCCAGTGCAGCACATGATATGGGAACACCATTAGGCACGATGGCTATTCTTATCCATGAAATGGAGCTTGAATATTCCGGAAAGGAATTTTTTAGTTTAAATCAGAAAATTAGAATTATGAATCGGCAAATCATGCGTTGCAAGGAAGCCTTGTCTGTGTTGTCAGCATCAGCAGGTGAAATGCGGGCTGAATCAGGCAAGTCGATGACGTTGATTGAGTATTTTGATGAGGTGTTAAACTTATGGCGAACGCATAATACCACCACCAAGCTGAATCTATATATTTCACCGGCAGCGGTTGATATTAATGCTAATATCATTGCTGATAGAACACTAACGCACTCAATTATTAATATTTTGAATAATGCTGCACAAGTGTCACCGATTGACAGAGGAATAAATTTTAATGCAGATTGGGATGAGCACTTTTTAACTTTAAAAGTAAGAGATTTTGGTCCAGGTTTTCCCGCAGAAATAGTTGGCTTTGCGGGTAGGCAACCGGTTAAAAGTAATAAACAGGGACTAGGTGTGGGTTTATTTTTGACTTACACTACGATCAAGCGGCTAGGCGGTAAAATAAAATTTGTCAATATGGAGTCAGGAGGCGCTTGTGTTGATATTACACTTCCTTTATTAATAACAGAGACAGAAAACAATGACAATGACGGAAATGGAGAAGCCGAACCTGCTTTTAGTGGATGATGATGAAACTTTTTGTTCCGTGCTTAAACCAGCACTGGAAAGAAGGAACTTTCAGGTCTCGGTTGCTTATAATGTTAAAGAAGGAATTTCTCTAGCAGAGCAGACAGAGCCTGAGTTTGCAATCATTGATCTACGCATAGGCCACGATTCTGGCCTGGAATTAGTTAAAAAACTAATTTCGCTTGACGATAATACACATATTGTCATGTTGACAGGCTATGCCAGCATTGCAACAGCAGTGGAAGCCATGAAACTGGGTGCAATACATTATTTAACCAAACCTGCCAATACTGATGAAATTGTTAATGCGCTGTATAAAAATAAAGGCGATTCATCAATTGAAATAAATCAAAATCCATTGTCGGTTAAACGGCTGGAATGGGAGCATTTACAGAAAGTCCTGATGCAATATGACGGTAATATTTCTGCAGCTGCCAGAGCATTAAATATGCATAGAAGAACCTTGCAAAGAAAACTGGATAAACGCCCCGTCAAGAAATGATTTTATGCCATCATTTTCTGAAATTCTGATTCGCTAATAATATCCCTGTTATCTTCAACTCTGTCCAGATATACCAAGCCATTAAGATGATCGTATTCGTGCTGAAAAATACGCGCAATAAAATCATCCGCAATTAATTCCTGATGATTGCCCTGGCGATCGCTATAACTGATTTTTATTTTGCTATAGCGAGGGACTAAAGCCCTAATCCCTGGAATACTTAAACAGCCTTCCCAATCTTTTTTTACTATATCTGACAGATTTTCAAAGCTTGGGTTAAGCATGACAACGGGCTCCATTTCTGGCGCTAATGGATAACGTGCAGATGCTCTGGAGGCAATAATTACAATACAAAATGATAGAAACACTTGTGGTGCGGCAAGTCCTACACCATTAGTTTCTGATAAAGTGTAAAGCATATCGTCTATCATCTTTACAATGTCAGGGGCATTAATATTGTCTACCTTTTTAGCCTGTTGTCTTAAAACAGCATGGCCTAATTGAGCAATTTCAAAGGTTTTATTCATCAGCTTTGCAGATTAAATAATCATTGATTACCAAGGCATCTAAACCCGTCGTTAAAAATACAGAAAGGGCATCTTCAAGCGAATTAACCAGGGGTTTACCCATAACATTAAAGCTGGTATTCAACAGCATAGGTATTTTCGTGTACTGCTGAAAACAATGGATTAATTGATAAAAACGTGGATTCCATTGTTGTTTGACTGTTTGCAAACGGCCGGTGCCATCGACATGGCATATTGCCGCTACTTGCTGTTGCATAGCGGCTTTAATCTTTAATGTTTTATCCATGTAGGGGGATGGCTGATAATCTTCAAAATATTCATCGCCATATTCATCCAAAATCGACGGCGCGAAAGGACGAAAGTTTTCTCGGAATTTTATGCTTTGGTTAATTTTGTCTTTAGTTTTTTGCTGTCTGGGATCTGCCAGAATAGAACGATTACCCAAAGCCCTGGGGCCAAATTCAGCCCTGCCTTGTACCCAGCCGATTAACATGCCTTTGGCTAATAGTTCGGCTGTTTTTTCACAAATACTGTCGGGTAAATGCTGAATATTCAGTACTTTATTATATTGAATCAGTTGCTGTACCGCGTGATTTGAAATAGTAGATCCTAAATAGGGTGAAAGCCAGGGTTTGTTAACTTCCTTACTTAATGATTTGGCTGAGCTGGAGTGCAAGGCTAACCAGGCTGCACCTAATGCAGTGCCGTCATCTGCCGGTGCCGAGGGAATAAAAACTTGCTGGAAACCGGTGCGCTGTTTTATTTGTCCGTTATAGGCTGAATTTAAGGCGCAACCTCCACCAAATGCCAAATTTTTACAGCCCGTTACTTGCTGTAAATGCTCTAATAAATTGGTCATTAATTCAGCAAAAAAATATTGCCCAGTAAATGCCAGGTCAGCGGCTTGCGCTATGTCATCAGAATCATTCCGCTTAAATTTTTGCAGGGCATCTATATTAGCAAACAAATTTTTTGAATGATGCTGGCATTTAAAACCCTGAACGGAAATAGTTGTTTTTAATAATTGATAGAGTGGCTGATTTAGCTTGCCATAGCCGGCAAGCCCCATGACTTTCCATTCTTCACCTTTAAGCCAGTCAAAACCACATAATTCAGTGATTTTCATATAATAAAAACCAATACTGCCGGTGCCTTTGGCTTCATAAAGAGATGTTAGTTGCTGATCTTTAAAATGATAAAAAGCCATTGAGCCATTTTCACCAAAAGAATCAATGACAGCACAGGCGGATTCAGCAAAGGGACTGCTATAACAGGCAGTTGCAGCATGTGTTAAATGATGATCATAATCTACAAATGACACTGAACATTGCGGATAATGCTCAGCCAAAATACGCCTCAGATTTAAACCTGCACTGTGAATATTATTGCGCTGGCTGGCAATCATGTGATGTAACTGATAATTACGCAGTGGAGAACGTAATTTTTTTATACCGGTTTTCATCAAACCAGCAGCACTTAAACAGCCTAAAGCAGCCACTATATTTTCATAAACAGGCCGCTTTTTGCGCCAGTTAATAGCAATAACAATTTCTGTTGGCGAGGGGCAATATTTTTTTAATAAATCCTGCACCCATAACAAAGGGTCTGCTTCACAATTTAAAGCGCGTTTATTTTGCATATAGCGTTCCGTTGCTTCTGCAAATAACACGGTACCTTGATGATCAATAATCGCTAAGGCTGGGTCATGATAAGTAATAGATAAACCGATAAAATATTGTGTCATCTTATAGCTGAGTAGATGGTAACTATTCACAACACCCCTGGCTTCAAACATGTCGAGTAGATACAGTAGATGAAAAACTAAACTTATAACAGCTGTTTTCTAGTATAAGAAAACAAACGAAAGCCTAATAATATAAACATCAGGCTGGCATAAAAAATGGCTTCATCCTCAATCGTTTTTATTAACCACAAATAATGAATAACGGCACTGATTCCAGCCACATAAACCAGTTTATGTAATGTTATCCATTTTTTACCGAGCCGTTTTTGCATGGCTTTTGTTGAAGTTAATGCTAAAGGAATTAACAAAATAAAGGTCAATAAGCCGACCAAAATATAAGGACTCTGCGGAACCTCATCAACAAATGCATTCCAGGATAATGATAAATCAAGCACGATAAAAACCAAAAAATGCATACTGGCATAAAAAAAAGTATATAAACCGATCATACGCCGAAAACGGCTCAGCCAGTTTTGCTTGAATAGCTGTCTTAACGGCGTGATGGCCAGCCCGATACATAAAAAACGCAAAGCCCAGTCACCTAAGGTAAAATGCAGGGTTTCTATGGGATTAGCACCTAATTGATTGTAAATGGTATCGTTCAGCAGTAATAAAAAAGGGCTCAAACACAATAAAAAAACGATAACTTTAATAATGGCCCAGTGTTTTTTGGATATCTTCAAAAACGGCATTAATAATATTTTTTAAGATCCATGGCGGAATACAATGCAGCGACTTGCTCGCCATAACCATTAAATATTTCTGTATTGCGTTTCGGGGTAAAAATACTGGCACCTAAAACACGTTCTCTACTCTGACTCCAGCGAGGATGAGGCACATTAGGATTGACATTGGCATAAAAACCATATTCATTGGGACCTGCTTTATTCCAGGCAGTTGCTGGCATGGTTTGGCTAAAACGAATTTTGACGATGGCTTTGATGCTTTTAAAGCCATATTTCCAGGGCACCACTAATCGCAAAGGAGCACCATTCTGATTAGGCAAATCATCATCATACATGCCTGTAGCCATAAAGCTTAATGGATGCATGGCTTCATCTATTCTAAGCCCTTCTACATACGGCCATTCTAAAGCATTGCCTCTTTGTCCTATCATAATATCAGGACTATAAAGCGTAGTAAATTCAACATACTTGGCTTTTGAGGTGGGTTTAAACTGTTTTAACATATTTCCTAAGGGAAAGCCTATCCAGGGCACCACCATAGACCAGGCTTCCACACATCGAAACCGGTAAATACGCTCTTCCAGTGGATTTGATTTCAAAATATCTTCTAAATTAAAAACACCGGTTTTTTCAGCTTCACCCTCAACAGTTACATTCCAGGGGCTGGTTTTTAATGCTCTGGCTAAAACAGTCGAATCGGTTTTATTGGTGGTGAATTCATAATAATTTGTGTAGTTTTTTACATATTCAACATCGGTTACTTTTAAGGATGCGGAATAGGGTCCGACTGGAATTTCAGTGTATTTTTTTATTAGAGCATGAGCACTGGCAGGAATCAATGACGCTAGCGCAGTACTTACAGCGGCTTTTATGATTTTTCGACGGTTCTCAAAGACCGCTTTATCAGTGATTTCACTACTTAACAACTGTTTTTTTGCTTTAAATAACATTGTTTTTAATCCCTAAATTTACGTTTCAGCCAATAATCAACACTAATATAGTTACCTGCGCCCATAAAAAATAAAACCAGTAACATAATAAAATAAGTAACAGCAAATTCAATGCCATTATTAAGGATCACAAGACTCCCATTTTCAGTGAGCCAGTCGTAATTGCCCACACCTTTCAGCATCTCCTTTGCTCTATCCAGTCTTTCTATCGCGCCAAGAGTTCTTTCCGTAGCAAAAACACCACTCCCCTCGGCAATAGCCAGCCAGCCATTTTGTATATGAACGGTCAGAGCAGCAACTAGCATAGTGATCATTAACGGGATTGAAATTAAGCGAACGCCAAAGCCCAACAGTAAAAACAGCGCACCCAGAACTTCGACCAACGCCACCAGAAACACTAATAAATAGGGTAATGGCAAGCCTAAGCCCCATTCTTCATTGCCAAACCAGTCAACGGTACTGCTGAAATTTGCAAATTTTTTACTGCCCGCCATCCACATGATTGGCACTAAGTATAAGCGTAGGGCTAATGGCGCCAAAAAATCAAGTGCTTTTGCCTTATCAAACCATAGTATGAGTAATTTTATTATTTTAGGTGCTTTTGTTTTTATGAGTGCAATATATTGATTGTCCATTGTAAGACCTTGTGTTAAGAAAATTAAAAAAGCATAACACTGTTTATAGCAGTATTTGTCAGCATTGGGTAAAATAAGTTCATCACGCTCTACTCCTTGCGCTCAAGAAAAATTTGATCTTATCGCACTAATTAACCTAGATAAATCAGTTGACCGCTTACACTTGTGCATAAGCCATAGTAA
>CAZDMC010000106.1:0-1870 GCA_964506335.1 uncultured Methylomarinum sp.
TCAAAATAGCTTCCCCTCGCTACGACTTCTATTCTCGGACAGCCTCCTAGGTTAATTCGCTGATAAGCCCCTCTGGCAAAGGGTGCCCGTCCATAACGCCTGGTAATCGTTAAGGTTTTTTGTCCAGCATTAGTGGTTTGTTTACCCACAGCATGTAACGCCTATCGCGATAATTTGCCTGCTAAAAACGGGGATTATTGAGCGCGAAGTATGCTATTATTTTTTTAAAATTTTTGCAACAGCAGCTGTTCTCGTTGGAACGCCAAGTTTTTCGAATATATGCTCAAGATGTTTATTGACAGTTCTAGGGCTGGTATCAAGTATTAATCCCACTTCTTTATTGGTTTTTCCTTTAGAAATCCACATAAGAATTTCAGTTTCTCTGGCGGTCAGTCCGAAGGATGCTTTTACTGAAGCCAGGTTCCATTGTTGATTACTCTTTTGAATGAGTATGATAAATTCATCAGCTTGAGAGCTGGGAATGATTTTACCGCTATGAAAATCGCCTATCTGAATATCAGTGAGTATAAGCTGATTGCTTTTTATTTTAGCTATGATTTGTTTTAACAGCGGTTTTGGTAATAATTCCCCGGCTTTAGGGTGGGCATCAGTGGTCTGTTGCAAAGGAAAGCAATCATGGAATATTTGTGCAGATGCTGTTGATAGCCATGTCATCATGCCTGATTTATTAAAAGCTAAAGCGGCAAAACCAATATGCTTTAAAGATTGTTCAATACGCTGAGAATTTCGCTGTTGTGATAACTGCGCATCTATTCTAGCAAGTACTTCAGCAGGTCGAATGGGTTTTACAATATAGTCAACAGCTCCTTGTTTAAAGCCTTCCAAAAGCTTGTCAAGTTCGCTTAATCCTGTCATAAAAATGATCGGAATGTTTTTTGTGGTGTGCTCTTCTTTTAGTCTCTGACAGGTTTCAAATCCGTCAATACCTGGCATGATTACGTCTAAAAGGATAATATCGGGTGGCAAATGTTTAATTTGCTCAATAGCTGAAAGACCATCAGTTGCGACTAAAACGCGGTATCCATAGTCAGAAAGCATATCGGAGAGGACAGCAAGATTTTCTGGCGTATCATCGACTATTAAAACAGTCTCGCGTATCAAATCAGTATTAGCAACCATTAAAATAATTAATGTTAGCGGATATTAGCTGTATTTAGAAGTTTTTTTATTTCTGCAATACGAAATTTATTGGCTAAAGTATGAATGCGCTGGGTAAAAACTTTATATTTTGGTTCACTCATATTGATTTCATTCAGTTGATGTTTGAGGCCTAATAAATCACCAATTTGTACAAATTGCATCAACTGCTTAATAATATTGGGCGGAGGCAGAATTAAAACGGTATTTTGTTTTGAAAATGTCTGTGTGGTTTTTTTGCTATCGTAAATCCAGTTTAAAGAGAGATGCAAGCCAATCTTGTTTAACAAGACAGACAACTGGAATGGTTTTTCAATAAAATCGTTACATCCTGCAGCATCTGCAGCATGTTGGTCTGAAGGATAGGCATTGGCACTTAATACAATAATTGGCATAGCAAAGCCTTTTTGACGAAGACGGCGTGCTGTTTCTATACCGCTAATACCCGCCATTGATATATCCATTAAAATCAGGTCTGGCATAAAATCGGGAATCAATTCTAAACAATTTTCGCCCGAATCAATTTTCTTCACATAAAATCCTAAAGGCTCTAATAATGAAGCAATAAGAGTCCGGTGTTCATATTGGTCATCGACAACCAGTATGTTTTTGTTTTTTCCCTGAAAGCCGATGATATTTCTTTCGTCAATAATTTCAACAGTGTCACTCAGGCTGGACAATAAAAATCGTACGGTAAACACCGAACCTTTAT
>CAZDMC010000106.1:1880-6705 GCA_964506335.1 uncultured Methylomarinum sp.
GCTGCTAGCAATAAGTTCACCGCCCATGAGTTCAGTAATTATTTTGCTGATGGTTAACCCTAAACCACTTCCAGTAACTGCATTTCCGGTTGCTTTGTTTAAACGGGAAAAGGGTTGAAAAATATTTTGTATATCTTTTTCTGAAATACCTTCACCACTATCAATTATTTGAAAAGTAGCGATGCCATAACGATAATTAATACGGAAAATTATTTCACCTTCATGGGTGAACTTGATGGCATTACTGAGTAAATTAATCAAAACTTGCCGAATACGTTTTTCATCGCCACGTACATTGCGAGGTAAAGGGCTTTCTATCTGACAGTAAAAAACAAGCCCTTTGTCTTCAGCTTGCGCCTTAAAGTTACTCACTAGATGCTCAATTAATGCAGGTAAATCCAAAGGGGTATTTCGAAGTTCAAATTTACGTGCTTCTATTCCTGCAATGTCTAAAATATCTTCAATTAATGAAGCGAGGTGTTCACTGCTACGTTTAAGGATTTCAATGGCTTCTCGTCTATGCTCAGGGATTGTCTGGTCATTATGCAAAATATGAGAATAGCCTACGATACTATTTAAAGGTGTTCGTATTTCGTGACTCATATTGCTGAGAAAGCGGCTTTTAGCTATGTTGGCATTATCTGCGATTTGTATGGCTTGCTGTAATTTAGCATCGGTTTTTGTATGTTCTTCTATTTCCATAAGCAGGCGCTGAGTCTGTTTAGCGGTTTCCTCATAAGCCACATGACGACTTTCAGCATTTAGAATTAGCCACCAGGTGCTCAGTCCAATAAAAATCATCAAGGCAGAATAGACTTTAATGAAATTATCAAACAATAGGTTGAACGAGGGCAAATAATCTTTCGCAATCAATAAATCTTGATAATAAATAATACCGATAAAAACAGTGGTTAATATACTCAGAAATAAAAACAATAAAACCACTTTAACCCAGCGTAATCTTGATACCAGCGACATTTGTTTAGGCAGGCAGCATTGTGCAAATTTTTCTAAATAATCATTAAGTCGGGCACCTGGTTTACATAGATCCAGGCATCGGCTATCTAATGTGCAGCACAGAGAACAGATGCTGTCTTGATAAGCAGGACAATAGGCCATGTCTTCATGCTCGAAATGATTTTCACAAATACAACATAGTCGCATCGATTGATCATGTTTATATTTACGTGAGCGAACCAGATAATGACGATAGTTGGTGAAAAAAGCGATACTGGGTACCAGTATAAACGTTAATGCCAGTGCTATAAATGCAGAAAAAGCCTGGGCATATTCACCAAATAATCCAAGATAGGCCAGTATGGATATGAATGATGAAAACAGTGTAGAAATAACGCCTACAGGATTTAGATCGGGTAAATAAGCACGTCTAAACTCTACAATCTTTGGACTAAGCCCCAGTGGTTTATTGATTAAAAGTTCAGCTGATACTGCACTAATCCAGGCAATAGAGATATTGGAAAATAAGCCCAATACCTTTTCCAGAGCACCAAATACACCAAATATCATCAGTAATAAGGCGATGGCAACATTGAATAATAGCCAGACTACGCGGCCAGGATGGCTATGGGTTACTCGGGAAAAAAAGTTTGACCAGGCCAGTGATCCTGCATAGGCATTAGTGACATTAATTTTGACTTGTGAAATAACCACAAATAAGGTGGTTATTGCTAAAGCCCAGTCCGCATTATCAATTAACAGACTATAGGCAACAAAATACATTTGAGTCGGTGTGAAAATCTGCTCGATGAGTTTAAAAACATCTCATGGGCGTGTTCCATTGCAATGCCTTGCTGAATGGCCAGGTGAGCAAGCAACGCGCCCCCTAATTGCCGAGCCATTCCAAATATAATCCATCCGGGGCCTGCAATAATAGTGGCTGCCCACCATCGGAAACGGTTTTTCCTGGTTTTCTCTGGCATAAAACGTAGAAAATCAACCTGTTCACCAATCTGTGCAACTAAGGAGAAGGCAACAGTACAGGCACTACCAAATAACAACCAGTCAAACCCTTGACCACTGCTTGCTATCCCAAAATAAGCTTTCAAGGTAAGCAGAGCCTCGGGTTCCTGGGTAATAACAGCAAAGTAAGGAATAAACAGTAAAAATAACCAAAGCGCTTGAGTCCAGATCTGAAAGCGACTGATGGTGGTAATCCCAAAAGTAACTAACGGGATAACAATAACTGCACTAATAACATGAGCCCAGATGAGAGGGATGTCAAAATATAACTCGATAGCCAAAGACATAATAGAGGCTTCGAGCGCAAACAGGATAAAGGTAAATGAGGCGTATATGAGGGAGGTAATGGTAGAGCCAAAATAACCGAAACCGGCACTACGGGTGAGCAAGTCAATATCAATATTATATCGGGCTGCGTAATAACTGATAGGAAAGCTGATAACGAAAATAATCAACCCGACTATCAGGATGGCCCAGAAAGCATTGGTGAAACCATAGTTAATGGATAAAAACCCACCAATGGCTTCAAGTACCAAAAAAGAAGTGGAGCCAAATGCGGTATTGGCAACTTCAAATTCAGACCACTTTCGAAATGAGCGAGGCGCAAAACGTAGGGCGTAATCTTCTAAAGTTTCGTTAGCTACCCATGAATTATAATCACGACGGACTTTTGATATGCTCTGATGTACAACTGAAGCCATGGTACTTCTGCAAGTATAAGTGGGCAGCTCTTAAATTAAAAATCAATCAGCAAAGCCAAATCTGGCCATAATTGTACCAGCAATCACTAATGGTTATTTTCTCTCATGGCCAAATTTAATAGTGATTGGTGAACCCTGATTATGAATAGTCATCCGTTTACGAGATGTTTTCTTAATCTTGTTACTTTCAGTTGACGAACTATGTTCATCCTTTTTGTTTTCGATGGGTGAAGCCGGTTCATCCTTTTCTGGTTCGGCATCATTTACAATTTCTACTCTAATATCTGGAAACCAGCCTGGTTTTACAGAGTACATATTTTTCTCATACGGTTCTGTCTGTATTTTCAGATTGTTAAGCAGGTTAAAACAAAGGGTACTTGTATCATTAACAAGCATATCGACCAGCTTTTTATGCCAACGGTTTTGTTTAACAAAGGGTAAATAATCATCAGCTATAACCGAGGCATCCAGCTCAGCACTGTTTTCGGGTTGGTCTTTTGCAGTGATGTAACAAGTCATTTCTATAACATCAGCTTTTTGAAAATCAATTGAGCGTGGGTCCGAGTTACCCATGCCAAAGGAAAACCCGGCAGGGGTAGATGCATGAGTAATGTCTCCCATTTTAATAGATAAGACATGGCTGTAATCGACAGAGCTATCTGCGTTAATTTTATAGCCCCATTCAACCAGGTTTTTAGCAACCTGGGTCGCAATTTCTATTTTTGGTAACTTGGCACGGAGAAACTTAGGGTTGTGGTTAAATTCAAACAATATGTTGTTAACTTTAGATGAATCAAATACTTTGGCTTTCTTTTCGGCGGTTGTAGAGCAGCCAAAACTAATAAATACAAGTAGTGCAAAAAATAAGACATTGATTTTTTTGGATAGATAATGCAAGGAAACCATAATGATAATTAATTCATAAATGGTTTAATTATAAGCTATTTTCCCTAAATATTAGTATACGTCATTTAACTGATTAGTCAGATGACGCATTGTGGAAATCATACAACATAGAAATAATAGTCTCCAGCCAACAACATTTGGTCGCATTCGGCTTAACCGGTTGCATTTTCGTTACTTAGGAGCGAGGATTTAATAATATCCGAACCTTGACTTGTCTTTTTGTCCGTATTCCGCGTTGTAGCAACAGTTGCGTAGCCTGCTATGCGCCTGTTACTACGCCTTGAATACGAACAAAAATCCTGCGTCAAACTTTCGGATATTATTAAATCCTCGCTCCTTACAATAAAGATAATTTAGGGGGTTTACTATGAGTAGCTTTAAACAAGACGTTATTAAATGGCGTTTTTTAAAACCATTATCTGTGCTGGCGATGACAGCAGCCATGGCATACACGCCCATTGCCAATGCAGGTGCAACTTTCAAGATTGATGATACCAAATGGGTCAGTATTGGTGCGGGACTGAGAACCAGCTTTACGGCAACTGAAGAGGCAGCAGCAGGTAGCAAATGGACTAATGATTTTAGCCTGGATAATATGAGGCTATATCTCAATGCACAAATACATGAATATATAAAAATGGAATTTAATACTGAATGTCAGTTTTGTGGATCTAATGGCGGTGACATTAAGGTGTTAGATGCCATCGGTAAATTTGAATTTAACCCGTATATAAATATCTGGGCTGGGCGGATGTTAGTACCGGCTGAACGCCGCGAAATGAACGGGCCTTTTTACAGTGCTGTCTACAATATTTTTAGTACAGGCACACCTTTTAGCTCTGCTGATTTTGCTGGCCCTGGTTCTGGTATTGGTACGGGTGTAGCGGGTCTTTATGGACGTGATGATGGTGTTACCATCTGGGGTTCTGTTATGGAAGGCCGTTTGCAATATGCTTTTGGTCTATTTAACGGCCTAAGAGGCAGTGCAAATAATGATGATAATCTGTTATATGCACAACGTATTGCCTATAACTTCTGGGATGTAGAAAAAAATCCAGGCTATTACACATCAGGCACCTATTATGGCGCAGGCGGAGACATTTTAACAGTCGCCATTTCTAATCAATATCAAGAAGATGGTGCCGGCACAGCTGCCGATAAAGGTGATTTTCGGGGTACTGCAATCGATATATTAATGGAAAAAGTGCTAGGTAATGGTGGCGTTGTAACATTTAATG
>CAZDMC010000107.1:0-6689 GCA_964506335.1 uncultured Methylomarinum sp.
AGCAATCAAAGAAAAATATTCGGATGATCGCCGCACCGAAATTTTGCAAGATCATTTGAATTTATCGGCTGAAGACTTGATCACCGAAGAAGATATGGTGGTCACTATGTCCCATGAGGGTTATGTCAAGTCCCAACCCTTAACAGATTACAAATCACAGCGTAGAGGTGGACGGGGTAAATCGGCAACGGCAACCAAAGAAAAGGATTTTGTTGAGAAACTGATTATTGCTAATACCCACGATACTATTTTATGTTTTTCTTCATCAGGTAAGGTTTACTGGCTAAAAGTATTTCATTTGCCTGTGGCCAGCCGGGGTTCTCGTGGTAAACCTTTTGTTAATTTATTGCCTCTGGAAAAAGGCGAAAAAATTAATGCGATGTTGACGGTACGGGAATACAGCGACGATAAATTTATCTTTATGGCGACAGCTACGGGTACGGTTAAGAAAACACCTTTAAAAGAATTTGAAAGGCAGCGCTCCAATGGCAAAATTGCGATTGATTTGCGTGATGATGATACCTTGGTCGGGGTGGCGGTAACGGATGGGCAACAGAATGTATTATTATTTAGCAGCGCGGGCAAAGCCAATTGTTTTAATGAAACCGATGTACGTTCTATAGGCAGAACCGGGAAAGGTGTACGGGGTATTCGATTAAAAGACGGCCAAAAAGTGATTTCCTTGATTATTGCGACAGAGGGGACCATATTGAATACCACCGAAAATGGTTATGGAAAAAGAACACGTTTAGCAGAGTTTACCCGACATAAACGCGGTGGACAGGGCATGATTGCTATTCAGACCTCAGAGCGCAATGGCGCAATGGTGGGTGCAACACTGGTGAATGATACTGATGAAATTATGATCATTACCAGTGGCGGCATATTGGTCAGAACCAAGGTGAATGAGATTTCTGTGGTAGGGCGTAACACTCAAGGCGTGCGCGTTATTCGTTTAGATAAAAAAGAAAAAGTAGTCGGGGTTGACCGGGTCGATGGTTTGCCTGACGATGAAGAAATGAATGAAGAAACTGAAGCATCTGTCGCCGAAGATTTACAGAGTGATTCAGAAATCACCCCAGAACAAAATAATCAACAAGATAATGCAGGAGAAGAAGAGTAATAATGAGTAGAATTTTTAATTTTAGTGCAGGTCCGTCTACCCTGCCCGAAGCAGTTTTATTAAAAGCCCAAGAAGACTTATTAGACTGGAATGGTAGTGGCATGTCGGTGATGGAAATGAGTCATCGTGGCAAAGAGTTTAGGTCAGTTGCAGATGACTTGAAAAATGATTTAATTGGACTTCTTAATATACCTGACAATTATAAGGTCTTGTTTTTACAAGGGGGAGCCAGCGGCCAGTTTGCCTTTATCCCGCAAAATATTCTAAAAGAAAAAACCAAAGCCTGTTATGTCAATACTGGTGCCTGGTCTAAAAAGGCTTTAAAAGAAGCCCAAAAATACTGTGAAGTAATTGTCTCGGCAGATGCGCAGTCATCAAAATTTACCACTATTCCTGATTATGCTGAATGGAATGTTGATCAGCAGGCAGCATATTTGCACTACACCGCCAATGAAACCATTCACGGTGTTGAATTTCAAGATGTGCCAGCTTTTGGTGATTTGCCTTTAGTTTGCGATATGTCGTCTAATATTTTGTCTCGCGCTATTGATGTCAGTAAATTCGGCATTATTTATGCAGGATCACAAAAAAACATGGGGCCTTCCGGTGTGACTATTGTGATTGTGCGTGATGATTTGATAGGGCATGCAGATAAGCAGATACCTTCTGTTTTTGATTATGAACAGCAAGATAAAAATGATTCCATGTTAAACACACCGGCAACCTTTAATTGGTATTTAGTCGGTCTGGTATTGAAATGGATTAAACAAGAAGGTGGCGTTGTGGCAATGGAACGGCACAATCAGGCTAAATCTGACAAATTGTATCAAGCCATTGATTCATCTTCTTTATATTCAAACCCTGTTGATAAAAAATATCGTTCCAGAATGAATGTACCTTTTATATTGGCTAATACTGAGCTGGATAAAGCCTTTTTAGAATTAGCTGGAAATAATGGACTCAGTGCTTTAAAAGGCCATCGGGCTGTGGGCGGTATGCGTGCCAGTATCTATAATGCCATGCCAGAAGCCGGTGTTGATGCATTGATTGACTTTATGCAAGAATTTGAACGGACACATGGTTAATATTGTAGTTTGGGTTTTTAAAACAATTAAAATATGACTGACATAATCCCCCTTTCAGAACTAAGAGATAAAATCGATGCAATTGATGGTGAAATACTGCAATTGATCAATCAACGCGCTTCTTATGCGCTGGAAGTTGCCAAAACAAAAATAGCGGCCGGTGAAACAGGCACATTTTATCGCCCGGATCGTGAAGCCATGGTTATCCGGCGTATTAAGGAATTAAATCCAGGGCCTTTTTCTGACGATACCTCTGCACGTTTTTTTAGGGAGTTAATGTCGGCTTGTCTGGCTTTGGAAAAACCGTTAGAAGTTGCTTTTTTAGGGCCAGAAGGTACGTTTACTCAACAAGCTACGTTTAAGCATTTTGGAGAATCAATACATTCAGTTCCGGTCTCCAGCATTGATGAAATATTTACCGAAGTAGAAAAACAGCAATGTCAGTTTGGCGTGGTGCCTGTAGAAAATTCAACAGAGGGCGTGATTACCCATACCCTGGATCGGTTTATTGTCTCACCCTTAAAAATCTGTGGTGAAGTCGAAATCCGGGTGCATCATAACTTGATGGGACATGCTGAAAAATTAGATGAGATAACGGAAGTTTTTTCTCACCAACAGTCATTTGCGCAGTGTCGAAAATGGCTGGATATACATTTACCGCATGCGGTTAGAACGTCTGTTAGCAGTAATGCCGAGGCGGCTCGATTAGCGGCTGACAGTCGAGATAAAATGGCTATTGCAGGTGCAGTAGCGGCAGGCTTGTATCAACTGAATATTCTTAGAAAGAATATAGAAGATAGCAGCGACAACACCACACGTTTTATTATTATTGGTCAGCAGGAGCCTGTGTCCACAGGACTAGATAAAACTTCGCTATTGGTTTCAACCGGTAATCGAGCAGGTACTTTGCATAAAATACTTGAGCCTTTTGCACGTTATGGTATCAGTATGTCATACATAGAATCTCGTCCATCAAAACAAGGGTTATGGGATTATGTTTTTTTTATTGATATTAAAGGCCATAAGGATGATAGGGATGTAGCAAATGCCCTAGAGATTTTAAAGCAGGATGTTGATTTGTTGAATATTTTGGGTTCTTATCCTAAAGCAGTCATTTAATGAAAGCTATTTTTAAACTTGCCGTTCAAGGTGTGCAAAAACTGATACCTTATACGCCAGGAAAACCCATAGACGCGTTAGAAAGGGAACTTGGTTTAAGTCATATCGTAAAACTGGCATCCAATGAGAATCCGCTGGGGCCAGGGCTAAAAGTACAACAGGCTATTGAAAGTGCTGTAGCTGGATTATCGCGTTATCCTGATGGCAATGGTTTTGCTTTAAAACAGGCGCTTGCCAAAAAGCACCAGGTAAGTACAACTCAAATAACTCTGGGTAATGGCTCCAATGAAATTTTAGAATTAGTGGCACGTACCTTTTTAACAGCAACGCATGAAGTTATTTTTTCGCAACATGCTTTTGCAGTCTATCCTTTGGTGACTCAAGCCGTAGGCGCAACAGCCAGCATTACTCCTGCAATAGATTTTGGGCATGACTTGAATGCCATGTTGAATAGAATTAATGACAAAACCCGACTGGTATTTATTGCCAATCCCAATAATCCAACAGGTACCTTATTATCCGCAGAAGTATTGGAAGATTTTATCAATGCTTTGCCTGAATCAGTGATTTGTGTATTGGATGAAGCCTATTATGAATTTGTTGATGATGAATATCGGGCAAATTCTGTTGAATGGCTTAAACAATTCTCAAACCTGATAATTACCCGTACCTTTTCTAAAGCTTATGGTCTGGCTGGATTGCGTGTCGGCTATAGTATTTCATCGGCAGACATTGCAGATTTATTGAATCGGGTAAGACAACCGTTTAATAACAATAGTATGGCTTTGGCTGCGGCTGAAGCCGCATTAAGCGACGTTAATTATTTGATTGAAACAATTACATTGAATAAACAGGGAATGAAACAACTGACCCAGGCTTTTTCTGAACTGGATTTGTCGTGGGTTCCATCATTTGGGAATTTTGTCTCGGTTGAACTACAACAAACAGCGATGCCTATTTATCAAGCTTTGTTAAAAAAAGGTGTTATTGTGCGCCCTGTGGCTAATTATGAAATGCCAAACCATTTAAGAATAAGTATCGGTACAAGCCATGAAAATCAATTTTTTATTGATGCTTTAAAAGACGTTTTGGCTGGGACAAATTAAGTGATGTTTAATAAAATTTGTATTATAGGCATTGGTTTAATTGGCGGCTCGATTGCCAGAGCCGCACGAGAGCAGGGTTTATCTAACACTATCGTTGCCTATGGTCGGCAAAGTGGGCTAGCTAATTTAAGCAAGGCCAAAGAACTGGGTGTTATTGATCAATTTTATCTGGATATTGAATTAGCTGTTAAAGATGCGGATTGTGTTATTATCTGCACCCCGGTGGGTGTTATGGAGCAAATGTTCACCCTGCTTAAACCCTTTTGGAATGAGCAGGCAATATACAGTGATGCAGGAAGCACCAAAGTCAGTGTACTAGAGGCAGCGCGAAAGGTTTTTTCTGAAGTTCCCGCCAATTTTATAGCTGTACACCCGATTGCAGGTGCTGAAAGAAGTGGTGTCGAAGCATCAAAAGTCGATTTATTTACTAATAAGCGGGTCATTATTACCCCTGTTCAATCTTCATCTCCCGATGCTGTCAATAAAATAACAGAATTTTGGGATAAAATAGGTGCTCAGGTATCGACAATGGATGTCGAACATCACGATGCTGTGCTCGCCGCTACCAGTCATTTGCCTCATATTCTTGCTTTTGCTCTGGTTGATTTATTAGGCAAAAAAGACGAGACAGTTGAAATTTTTAAATACGCCGCCGGTGGCTTTAAAGATTTTACCCGTATCGCATCCAGTGACCCAACTATGTGGCTGGATATTTGTATGGCCAATAAGCAAGAACTGATTCCCTTGATTCAGCAATTACAAGTTAAATTAGCGGAAATGGAACAGATGCTAATTAATAATCAAAGCCAGCAAATTCACCAGACTTTTACTTATGCCAATCAAGCCAGGCAGCGTTTTCTTAAGCAATTTGATCATTCTATGTCCCAATCAATTACATTTACTATTCAACCCGGGGGTTGTTTGTGCGGAGAAATTCGCGTGCCCGGTGACAAATCCATGTCTCACCGCTCTATTATGTTAGGCTCACTGGCGGAAGGCGTTACGCATGTCACCGGTTTTCTAAATGCAGAAGATGCTTTGGCTACTTTACAGGCGTTTCGCGCCATGGGCGTGACTATCGAAGGGCCGGAAAATGGAGAAGTGACCATTCATGGTGTAGGCAAGCACGGTCTGCAACAACCCAAAGAGCCTTTGTACCTAGGTAATTCAGGCACTTCCATGCGGTTATTAAGCGGCTTGCTGGCAGGCCAGTCATTTAATACTGTGTTGACGGGCGATGAATCATTATCATCTCGACCGATGAAAAGAGTAACAGAACCATTGGCAACAATGGGTGCAAACATTAAAACCCAGGAAGATGGCACCGCGCCATTACATATTACGGGCACAAATCAGTTAAAAGGGATAGATTATGATATGCCTATGGCCAGTGCTCAGGTCAAATCCTGTTTATTATTAGCCGGTATGTATGCTGATGGTGAAACCACAGTAACAGAACCTGCGCCCACCCGGGATCATACTGAAAGAATGTTAAATGGCTTTGGCTATCCGGTACAACGTGATGGCAATAAAGCCCATATTAATTCAAAAGGACAATTAACCGCCTGTGAGATTGATGTACCCAGTGATATTTCATCTGCCGCATTCTTTTTAGTCGGTGCATCCATTGCAGAAAATTCAGATGTGACGATAAAACATGTAGGTATTAACCCGACACGTACCGGCATTATTGATATTTTAGGTTTAATGGGTGCCAATATTGAAGTATTAAATAAGCGTACGGTCGGTGGGGAGCCGGTTGCTGATTTACATGTGGTATCCAGTCAATTACAAGGGATTGATATTCCAGAAGCACTGGTTCCACTGGCGATTGATGAATTTCCTGTTTTATTTATTGCCGCTGCCTGCGCGCAGGGACAGACAACGTTAACAGGTGCTAGAGAATTGCGGGTAAAAGAATGTGACCGTATCCAGGTGATGGCTGATGGTTTAAAAATACTGGGAGTTGATGTAGAAGTGACTGAAGATGGCATGATAATTCAAGGTAAAACAACGGATTCTATAGGAGGAGGGGAAGTAATTTCGCATGATGACCATCGAATAGCCATGTCTTTTTCTATTGCCGGTCTAAGAGCTACAGCCCCCATTACGGTGCATGATTGTAAAAATGTAAATACTTCATTTCCTGAATTTCGTGATTTAGCCACTCAACTAGGCTTAAAATTAACATGAATACCCCTGTTTTAACCATTGATGGTCCAAGCGGAGCGGGCAAAGGAACAGTCAGTAGAGCGG
>CAZDMC010000108.1:0-6685 GCA_964506335.1 uncultured Methylomarinum sp.
CACTGGCTGTCCACTCAGAAATAAAAAACCACCATTACTAGCAACAAACTTTCCCGTTTTCAATTACTAGAAAACACTTTCTATGAATTCAAAAATACAAGCGCATCATTCAGAAAAAATTGAACATCAGATTGATAGAAATGAATTCTGTCTGGAATTAATCTCTTTTTTGCCAAAAGCGGGGATATTAACTCAGAAAGAACAATTAAAACCCTTTGAATGCGATGCTTTATCTGCCTATCGTTGTTTGCCCTGGCTTGTTGTATTGCCTGAAACCGTGTTACAGGTACAAAAAGTTTTACAACTCTGCTTTGTTAAAGGTATTCCTGTGGTGGCAAGAGGTGCAGGTACCGGCTTGTCAGGAGGAGCGATACCTTTAGAAAATGGAGTGCTTATCAGCTTGGCCAAATTCAATAAGATTCTAGATATTGATGATAAGAATAAAAGCGCAACCGTTCAACCGGGTGTGCGTAATTTAGCTATCTCACAAGCTGTGGAACATGATGGACTTTATTATGCACCGGATCCATCTTCACAAATTGCATGTACCATCGGCGGCAATGTGGCAGAAAATTCTGGCGGTGTGCATTGTCTCAAATATGGACTAACAACACATAATATTTTACGTCTTAAAATTCTCACCATGCAAGGAGAATTAGTCACTATCGGTGCACATAGTCTGGATAGCGCTGGCTATGATTTGTTAGCTTTATTGACCGGTTCTGAAGGTATGCTAGGTATAATTATTGAAGTGACTGTGAAATTATTACCATTACCTGATGTTGCAAAAGTAATGTTAGTCGTATTTGACGATATTGAAAAAGCCGGGAATGCGGTGGCAGAAATTATTGCAAGTGGGTTGATTCCTGCCGGCTTGGAAATGATGGATAAGACCATAATTCAAGCGGCAGAAGCATTTGTTCATGCCGGGTACCCTATTGATGCTGAAGCTATTTTATTGTGTGAATTTGATGGCAGTTGTGAACAGGTAGAAGATGAATTGATATTGGCAAGCTCTATTTTTTATCAACAAGGTGCGACGGATGTTATTATCGCTCAATCCGAGCAACAACGAGAAAAGATGTGGGCAGGACGCAAATCTGCATTTCCAGCGGTTGGACGTATCTCTGCCGATTATTATTGTATGGATGGCACCATTCCAAAACGATATTTAGCCACTATTTTAAAACAAATAGGTCTATTATCTAAACAGTATGACTTGCCTGTGGCAAATGTATTTCATGCAGGAGATGGAAACTTGCATCCATTGATTCTTTATGATGCTAATAAAGAGGGAGAATTAGAAAAAGCCGAGTGTTTGGGCGGAGATATTCTTAAATTAAGTGTAGAACTTGGTGGAACCATTACTGGCGAACACGGTGTTGGGGTAGAAAAAATAAATTATATGTGTTTTCAGTTTACAGAAAATGAAATCCAGCTTTTTCATGGGCTAAAGTTTGCTTTTGATGAAAAAGGCTTGTTAAACCCAGGAAAAGCAGTGCCTACGCTTAATCGCTGTGCCGAATTTGGTGCAATGCATGTACACCAGGGTGCTGTTAATTTTCCGGAACTGGAACGCTTTTAAAACAATAAAAGCGTGAGGCTATAAGCCCCCACATAAGTCATCATAAAATAGAAAAAAGAGAGGGTTAGACTGGCAGCAAGGTTTATACCGATAACTTTTCTAATAATGAAAGTAATCAGTATGAAATCCCATAGAATAAGTACCCCCATAAGATAATAACTTATCACACTCTCACTAACAGTAAGCCATATCACAACGGGTACACCAAAAAAGGCAACGACATTTTCAACAAATAATACTGCAGTAATTATCTGCACATAAAGATGTGTGGTTTTATTCAGAAATAAAATAAGCCCAACAAATCCAAAGGTGAGGGCGGTTTCAAGAATAACTTCAAGAAAAGCTTCTGAAGGGTCTATCATATTGGCTTGAATAAACAGCTCAACAAGAAAATAAAACCAGAAGTTTTGTTTGAGAAAAGTAGCGGACTTAGGTAAATCCAGTGGATTGACTTTTAAAACACAAAGGGGTAAGTAAGTATTAAAATTACTCATAGTGTTGAATCGGTAATGCGAGAACTATCAACGGTATTTAATGGTTCGGATGCCATGTGATAGGCCTCATCCTGATGACTCTGGCTGAATTGATTATTAAGTTCTTGAACCATTTCTTTGCTTTGCTCAATCAGGTTTTTAATTTTAGCGCGTGTTTTTTTATTTTTACCCACAGGCTCGTTAATGGGCAGAACTATTCGCCAGAAAGTTAAGCTTTGTTCAAATAAACCGGACAGGTTTTCTGTTAAATCAAGTTCTTTTTGGCGGTCTTGTAATTTATTAATGATAAATTTGGCATGAACTCTAGCCATCATAATATGTGTTGGCAAGATAAAGGCGGCTAAAATGAGAATAAATGCCGGTCCGATAATCGGGTCAAACAAGAGTTGAACGACACCGATGGTGATCTCTGCAAAAAGCAATAAGGTTACGACGAATCCTAAAATAATAAAAGTTGACATATTGATTCTGTCTTTCCATATTTGAAGGCTTTTTTCAACCTCTGAAATATAAACATCATTAATATTCGTAATACTTTTTTCAAGGGAGGCGAGAACGCGGTAAGACCGATCGTTTTCAATATTTGCCAGGCGCTGATCAATTTCTGCAAGTGAATGTTCAGCCGATTCCGATAAAACAATAAATTGTCCGGTGTGTATGCCTAGTCCGGCTAATCTTCTTTGCCAGGAAGCAATGATTTCATGTGTTTTAGTTGTATCCAGGCTGATTTCCGAATGATCTATGACATAAATAAATTTATTGGTATCTTGTTGCGCGATAATGGCATCAATAGCCGTTTTTATCAGCTCGGGTGTGGCATCAAATAAATCGGTAAAAACCAGTACCAGGTCAGACATATCAAGAATATGTTGAGTTAACACAGGAATGACAGGACTGCTTAAGGATGGGTTGATAACAGGGGTATCTACAAATAATTTCCCCTTGAGGCGTTCGCTATTAACTGTTTTTAATTCCAGATAGGCATTTATTTTAGAGCCTTCACCTTTGACTGTTTGCTCAATCTTATGACTGGTCTGGTAAAAAGGGAGTCGGTAGTCAGCATCTAAAGCAGTACCGGGTAATGTTGCATTAGTTGCCTGTGGAGTATATTGGTGAACAGTAAATTTATGATTAGAAGAATGGATGTTCGCATTTAAATAGCGATTAATGAATTCCGATTTTGCCGTTGAAAACCCACCAACAAGGCTAACAATAGGCCACCAGGAACTTTTTGTAGCACTTGAGTCTTCATTGTCAATAAGACCTAGGTCGAACTCCAGTTGGTCTAACTGGTGAAATATTTTGCCTGCTTTTTGGAGTATAGGATTTGCAGTTGAAAAATAATTTTCAAGGTGAACTAAATGTTTGCTTATTGTTTTTTCAGCCATTTATGGAAACCATCATTTTTGTTATTGTTTTAGGTTAATGCATAAAATATGAGTATACACCGAGACAGTGGTAATTTTCTAATAATTGTTTATTATTTGAGGGCATCTTATATAAAGCCAGACCTAAAGACTATATGGCATCAATATTTATATCTTTAACAGGTTCTAAGGGATATTTACCGGAATAGTAAAAACATAGTCAGAGCTTTTTGCATGAAGATGAGAAGACAAACATTCCTCTGCAAAAGATGCATTTTCACCATAAGGTTGTTGTTTTTCTCCTTGAAAATTTTGTTAATAGCCGACTATAACGGCGACTTTCGCCTCGTTCTCAAACATTTTAAACGCATACCTGCTCAGCCAGAATTAATAGAGCTGCCCTAAAGTAAAATATTTTTCCGGTAGCATCAATTGCTGATATTGGCTATCCTAAAGGAACGCGCACGGAATAACTTGAACAATTGACTTTGTAATTTGTACGTCTTCTTCGTTGCCTACAGGGATTGTAGGTAAGGGGCGTGAGCATGACCGGTAGCTTTGTAGAAATAGTTGCATAGCTTGCTATGCGCCCATTTCTACGCCTTGAATACGAACAAATTACTTTGTCAATTGCCCAACTTATTTCGTTCGCGTTCCTAAATTTAAATTCTCTTGGCTGCTTGCCACCTTCTGATAAAGATAACCATGACAGAACACCTAAAAGTACCGCTTGTTTCCTTAAAGCTTGATCTTGATATCGACAAATTAGTGCTTCCTGAAGTATCCAGAAAACATAATACTCTTTTAGGGCAAATTCGAGCGCAAACGGCATTGGAATTTGGTGTTTCCATGAAAAATCCGGGCTATAATATTTTTGTCATGGGTATGCCAGGAACAGGTCGTTTGTCAATGATAACAAATTATCTGACAGCTATTGCCGAAGCTCAGGATGCGCCACCTTCTTATGCCTATGTTGATAATTTTGGCAATGCCAGGGAGCCCGTTTCAATCCGGCTTGGGGCAGGGCAGGGGCAACAATTTACTAAAGATATTGAGCAGCTGATAGACAATTTGCTGGCTACTTTTCCAGCCGCTTTTGAAAGCCCTAGCTATCAACAGAAAAAATCAGCCTTAGAACGTAGTTTCAATCAACAATATAATGCCGCTATTGATTTGGTTGATAAGAAAGCGGAAAAAATGAGCGTCGCACTGTACAGAGAAAGTGACACTATTACTTTTTTGCCGATAAGAGACAATAAGGCACTGAATGAAGATCAGTTTACCTTATTATCTCAAGCAGAAAGAGAATCTTTTTATAAACAGACGGAAGAACTGGAAATTTATCTGGGCAGTGTATTATTAGAACTTCCTAAATGGCGCAGATCACTGGTTGATGAAACCCGGCAACTGGATATTGATACCATTAATCAGGCAATTGATCCTTTGTTTGATATATTGAATAGCAATTATCAAAATACCGATGATGTCATTACTTATCTGGCAGAACTTAAAAAAAATCTGCTTGAAACTATCTCTGATTTTTTAAAACCTACGCGTTCTCATGAAATAAATAACAACATCGCTAAACGCTTAGTGTTAACAGAACAATATATGCCTAATGTGCTGGTTGATAGTAAGTTGCAAAAAGGCTCTCCCATAGTCTATGAACCTCACCCAAGCTACCAAAACCTGTTTGGACGTATTGAATATATCAGTGATCAAGGGACTTTATTAACCACTTATCGCAGGATATGCGCAGGTTCATTGCATCGCGCAAATGGTGGTTATTTGATTCTGGATGCTGAAAAAATTCTGACTTATCCTTTTGTATGGGAAGGCTTAAAACGGGCATTAACAACGGGCAGAATAGAAATTGAATCGCCTTATTCAGAATGGGGTGTTAATACCATGACACTGAAACCAGAATTGATACCGCTTAATGTTAAAGTGATTCTGGTAGGTTCTCGCGACATCTATTATCTATTGGAGGATATGGATAGCGAATTTAATGAAATATTTCGCGTTCTAGCTGATTTTGATAATCATATTAAATTGACTGAGGACTCTATTGAAGAATTTGTTACCTTGATGATAAAACAGGCGGCTGATTCAGGCGCATTGCCCTTAACAAAAGCCGCTATTGTGCGATTAATTGAACATAGTTGCCGACTTTCAGAAAATCAACAGCGCTTATCAGCACGCATTAATGATTCACTGGAAATTATTGGTGAAGCCAATATGCTTTGTTCTGGCGTGACAAAAATTGATAAAAAACATATTGAACTGGCTTTATCTGCTAAAGAATTTCGTAGCGGAAGAATTGCCGAAGAAGTTCTTGAAGAAATGATAGAAGGGACTATTTTGATTGATACTGAGGAAGAAGCTGTAGGAAAAATCAATGGTTTGACAGTAATGGAAGTGGGTGGAAGTAGTTTTGGCGCACCTGCACGTATTACCACTACCGTTTACCCCGGTTCTCGCGGTATTGTTGACGTCGAAAGAGAAGCCGAATTGGGGCAGGCAATACATTCTAAAGGGGTGATGATTTTGACCGGCTATCTGGGTCATTGCTATGCCCAAAAATTTCCTTTGGCAATTTCTGCCAGTATTACCTTAGAACAATCTTATGGTTATATTGATGGCGATAGCGCATCATTGGCAGAATTATGCTGTCTGATTTCTGCTTTAACTCAAATTCCTGTTAAACAAAGTCTTGCTATCACCGGATCCATCAATCAATATGGAGAAGTACAGGCCATAGGCGGCGTTAACGAAAAAATCGAAGGTTTTTTTAAGCTCTGTGTAGCCAGAGGTTTAAAGGGTCAACATGGTGCTATTATCCCGGCATCAAATAAGCGTAATCTCATGTTAAAGCAAGAAGTCATTGATGCTGTTGATAATGGCTTATTTACTATTTATGCGGTATCTAATGTTAACGAAACATTGGAATTGCTGATGGGACAAGTGGCTGGATGTATGGATAAGGAAGGTAATTATCCTGAACAGAGTATTAATTTTAAGGTGGTTTCCAGGTTAAAAGAAATCTCTGAAATGGCTGATGATGATGAGGAAAGTAATGATAAGGACTAATGGTAAAAGCGCTCACAAAATTACTGATGAGTTCATCTCAAAAATTATTCATCATGCTGAGTACACTCATATAAATGAAGAGTTGCTAGAGGAACTATCTTTCATAGTCGCTTGGGTCATTATAACCATGGTTTCACTTATTGATAGAG
>CAZDMC010000109.1:0-6610 GCA_964506335.1 uncultured Methylomarinum sp.
ATTATCTTCGAGCCATTCTTTGTCTTTTTCGCCCAGATTTTCCACAAAATCCATGATCAACTGATTTTTCTAGGTTTATGAATAGTAACTATATTGGAATAAGATCTCTTGGTTTTATTGTCTGAATTTGTTGGAGTATTATACTTTGTCGCCCCAGATTTCTTTCAACCGGCTATCACGGCGACAACTCCAGCGATAATAATTGTAGCGAACCGGATTTGTTTTGTAATAATTCTGATGATAACTTTCTTCACCTTTAATAGGGTAAAAAACAGATGCATTTAAAATAGGGGTAATCACCTTTTTGCCGGGAAATAGATCAACCACTTTTTTTCGAGATAACTCAGCTATTGCCTTTTCTTTCTCATTAGCGACAAAAATAGCACTCAAATAACTCTGTCCTTTATCGCAAAACTGCCCTTTTGCATCAAAGGGATCAATATTAATCCAGTAATAATCCAGCAGTTCTTTGTAACTGACTTGTTCAGGGTCATAGCTGATCTCAACCGCTTCATAATGACCTTGATGATTCCCAGAATAGGTCGGGTCTTTTAAAGTTCCACCTGTAAATCCAGAAACCACATCGCTGACTCCGTCAAGTTTTTCAAAATCCGACTCCATACACCAGAAACATCCACCAGCCAGTACTGTTTTTTCTGCTGAAGCGCTTGAAATAAAGAAAAATAAGCTTGTTAAAAGCAACAATATCAGTTTGTTTTTCATAAGAATTTTGTTTTTAAAGTAGCCGTTTCAAGAAGTACGAAATTGTAAACTACAAGGTATCTACTCAGCGTATTTGGCGCCAGAGTTGTAGGTTATTGATTGATCAGGACGTGTGAATACATCCATATAAGCTCTGAAACGTCCTGTTTCAGAAGCCTGATAAACCAATAACCTACACCCCTGACAGAATCATGGTGAATAGTTACAGGTTAGGTTACACTACAAGTTCATCATATCGTATACGCTCAGCATGAGGTAATTTCTCTCTGTAGAAGAATCTATAATTACGCTTAAGCCAATAACACTAAAGCTTTCACACAATCGAAGAAAACCCACTGAAAAACAGCTAAAAATGCAATATAATTGCAACCTTAAATATAGCAAAAAAGATCTTGCTAAAAGCGATTATACTCTTCATGTTTGAGAAAACCCCATTCAAGTGTATAGATTGTTGTGATGGGCTAGGCATAAAAAAAGCCGTAATATTAATATATTTCAATGCCTTAAAATAACACCCATCACAACAATCTGTGTGCCTGGATGGGGTGTTCTTGAACACGAAGAATATATACCGCTT
Source organism: uncultured Methylomarinum sp. (assembly GCA_964506335.1). Classification (GTDB taxonomy): domain Bacteria; phylum Pseudomonadota; class Gammaproteobacteria; order Methylococcales; family Methylomonadaceae; genus QPIN01. The sequence goes on from CAZDMC010000109.1 coordinate 1,301, forward strand.
AAACTTTCCCCATAACTATTTTATTCCGTGCTCAATTTAATCTGGATTTTCTTCTTCATTAGCGCTTTTATTACCGCCCTATTCAAATTAATTGTATTGGGTGACCAGCAAATTTTCTCGCAAATAATGACGGCTTTATTCAGCCTGTCAAAAACAGCCTTTGAAATCTCATTGGGATTAACCGGTATACTTGCTTTATGGCTGGGCATTATGCGAATAGGAGAACGCAGTGGTTTTATTCAATTATTAACGCAGGCATTGACACCTCTTTTTAGCCGCTTGATGCCTGAGATTCCAAAAAATCATCCCGCTCTGGGCGCAATGGTGATGAATATTTCAGCCAATGCCTTAGGACTGGATAATGCGGCAACTCCGTTAGGCATTAAAGCCATGAAAGAACTACAAAGCTTAAACCCGACACCTGATACTGCCAGCAATGCCCAAATTTTATTTTTAGTCATCAACACCTCTGCTGTCACCCTATTTCCTATCACTATTTTTACTTACCGAGCACAAATGGGTGCAGCTAATCCGACCGATGTTTTTATACCTATTCTTATTGCCACCTATATTTCAACATTGATGGGTTTGCTGGCTGTCGCAACAGTACAAAAAATCAATCTATTAGATAAAGTCATTTTTTCCTATTTAGCCGGGTTTACCTTGTTTATTGCAGGCATCTTGTATTATTTTTCTCAATTAAGCCAGGAAGACATGCTGGCTCAATCTGCACTGATTAGTAATGTTATTTTATTTACTTTAGTCATTATCTTTATTTTAGGCGCTATCTATAAACGAATTAATGCTTATGATGCTTTTATAGAGGGCGCAAAAGAAGGTTTTGATACGGCAATCACCATCATTCCTTATTTAGTCGCCATGCTGGTTGCCATCGGCGTATTCAGAGCTAGCGGCGCACTGGATTTAATTACTGATGCTATCCGCCATCTGGTATTATTACTGGAATTAGACAGTCGTTTTATTGACGCATTACCTACCGCATTAATGAAGCCTTTTAGCGGTAGTGGAGCCAGAGCGATGATGGTAGATACCATGCAAGTTCATGGCGCGGACTCCTTTGCAGGACGTTTATCATCCATAGTACAGGGCAGTACCGAAACCACTTTTTATGTGTTAGCGGTATATTTTGGTGCGGTGGGAATTAAAAATATTCGTCATGCCGCTGCATGTGGGATAATTGCCGACTTTTTTGGTATTGTTGCTGCCATTTTTGTCGCTTACTGGTTTTTCGGATAAATATGCAAGTCCATCTCAAAACACTAGGTTGTCGCCTTAACGAGGCAGAATTAGAAACCTGGGCTCAGGCCTTTCAAACGGCCGGTCATCATATTACCCGTGAGCAGTCATCCGCTGATCTTATCATTGTTAATTCCTGTGCAGTCACCGCAGATGCATCTCGAAAATCACGACAAATGATACGCCGTATGCATCGAGACAATCCCAAAGCAAAATTAGTGGTCAGTGGCTGTTATGCCAGCTTAAATCCAGATGAAGCCGCTCAGTTAATGGGCGTTGATTTAGTGGTTAGTAATAAAGACAAAAACCAGTTAGTGGCGCAGACCTTAACTCAGCTAAACTTTGATTCCATGCCGGCTATGTCAACCGAACCGGGTGAGTTTTCATTATTTAGTCGCGGTAGACAACGTGCTTTTGTAAAAGTACAGGATGGCTGCCGTTATCGTTGTACTTTTTGTATTGTGACTGTCGCGCGTGGTGAAGAAGTAAGCCGCCCCGTGCAAATAATTATTGATGAAATAAATGCCTTACACCGGCAAGGTATTAAGGAAGTAATTCTGACTGGCGTACATCTGGGCGGATACGGTGATGATGTCAACAGTAATCTGAGCGATTTAATACAGGCCATTTTAAAGCAGACTGAGATTCCAAGATTAAGGATGGGATCACTAGAGCCCTGGGAATTACCTGTTGGCTTTTTTGATTTATTTGAAAACCCTAGATTGATGCCTCACTTGCATCTCCCTTTGCAAAGCGGCTCAGATTCAGTATTACGAAGAATGGCCAGACGTTGCAAAACGAATGAATTTGCCGATATTATTCAACAGGCACGCGATAAAATTAAAAACTTTAATATCACTACCGATATTATTGTCGGCTTTCCTGGAGAAACTGAGCAGGAATGGCAGACAAGTTTTGATTTTATAAAATCAATCGGTTTCGGACATATCCATATTTTTACCTATTCCAGTCGAGAAGGCACTAAAGCAGCCACCTTGCCCAATCAACTGCCTAAGGCAATGAAAAAACAACGAAGCCAACAGCTTCATCAACTAGCTGAGCAAATGAAGCAACAGTTTATTGAGCAAAATATAAATCAACAATATCCTGTGCTATGGGAAGGGCAGAAACAGAAATTAGATAAAGATCACTCTTTAAGTTTTGGATATACGCCCAATTATCTAAGAGTCGCTTGTAAAATAAGTAAAGATGAAAGTATTGAGAATAAAATAATTAATGCTCGGCTGAAAATAATGACAGATGAACACTTTATTTGTGAATTAATAACTGATGCGCCAACACTGTCCATTTTTTGACTGGTTTTATCGGTTCATAAACTCCGAGTTTCTCGGGTATGCCAAACACGAAGAATTATAATATTCTGATGATCTATGCGGTAATGCATGTCATATCCATTTTTTCCAAAGGGTATAAATATTTTATTAAATTCTGGTAATTCTTCCATTGGATACCCTAATTGTGGATGTTTTAATAATGAATTGGCTGTTTTAACAATACTTTGTGCCGCGTTTACAGCGGCTTTTGGGTTTTTTGATTTAAGAAAATTTCTAAGCCGAGAAAGATCATTAATCGCCCCTGGTTCCCATACTAGTTTTGATTTATCGGACATGGAATTTCCTTGTCTGTACCCCACGTTTCAAGCCAGTTAACAACTTTTTCATGAGAAATACTTTCCCCTGTTTCCTGATAGCGATTCCAGCGTTCAAATAATAATTGTCGCTCTTGTTCTGCTAACTCTTCTCTATCAACAAATTCAGAAATGGCCTTTTTCATGAGCCAATGAGGCGAACGTTCGTATTTTTCACCCAATACTTTTAATCGAGTATGCAATTTATCATCGAGTTTAACGCCAATGGGTTTTGTCATGATTTCCTCCTTAGTAATACTTTTTACTACTCAGCGTAACTATAGAATGAAATATATGAATTAAGCAAGTAAAAAATGAACATTAAAGAAACCTTGCTATCGTGGCACTATTGGATAGGGACAAATATTTTAGTCATTCTTTATCCGTTAAAAATATACGGGGCTTTAATGCTAGAATGCTAAAATGACCTTTATTATTTAAAAAACAGGCACTTTAACCTGGACAGGAGATAAACCCGTGTGTGGAATTGTTGGAGGCATCGCAGAAAGAAATGTCGTACCCATTTTACTAGAAGGACTAAGAAGACTTGAATATCGAGGCTATGATTCTTCAGGTATTGCTGTTTTTAATGATAATGATCAAAATCTGCACCGTGTCCGTACTATCGGAAAAATCAAAAATCTTGAAGCCAGGATTGAGCAGGAATCACAAACTCTGAGCGGTAAAACAGGCATTGCGCATACTCGCTGGGCAACGCATGGATCGCCTTCTGAACAAAATGCTCACCCCCATATTTGTAATAATAAAGTAGCTATTGTTCACAATGGCATTATTGAAAATTATCAACAAATCAAAACCAGTCAGCAACAAGATGGCTATCGCTTTACTTCTGAAACAGATACCGAAGTCATAGCCCACGCTATCCATCAGCAATTAGAAAGCACTGATGATCTACTGAAAGCAGTAACGCAAGCGGCCAGTCAATTAGAAGGCGCTTATGCATTAGGTATTATATCCATTTCCAGCCCTGAAACATTGATAGCTGCAAGAAAAGGTAGTCCTTTGGTCATTGGCGTGGGCATTGGTGAACATTTTATTGCTTCTGATGTGTCGGCTCTTTTACCCGTCACCCAAAATTTTATTTTTTTAGAAGATGGCGATATTGCCAAGATTACCCGGGAAACCGTTGAGATATACGATGCTCATGGTGATTTGGTTGATAGACCTGTAAAACAGTCCAGTCTTACTTCTCAGTCTGTAGACCTAGGTGATCACAAGCACTATATGCACAAAGAAATCTTTGAGCAACCCCAAGCTGTAATCAATGCCTTAGAAGGTCGAATCACCCAGGATCAAGTGCTGGTTTCAAGTTTTGGGCCTCAGGCAGAGAGCATTTTTGAAAGCATAGAACAAATACAAATTATTGCTTGTGGTACCAGTTATCATTCAGGTCTGGTGGCTAAATACTGGTTAGAAGATATTATTGCCTTGCCCTGCCAGATAGAAGTCGCCAGTGAATACCGCTACCGCAACCCTGTCATTCAAAATAACACGCTGTTTGTAACCATTAGCCAGTCGGGTGAAACAGCAGACACCCTTGCTGCTTTACAAAAAATAAATTCATATCGAGATAACAGTGAGACCGAATTAAACATATCAACGCTGAGTATCTGTAATGTCGCAGAATCCAGTTTAACAAGGGAATCTGATATGACCTGTCTAACCCATGCAGGCCCTGAAATTGGCGTAGCCTCAACCAAGGCATTCACCACCCAGCTGGTGATACTCGCTTTGTTAATGACCAGTATTGGAAAAGTAAAAAAAAGCATCACCAGTACCCATGAAAAACGAATTGTTAAAGGCTTGCATAAATTACCCACACTGATTAACGATGCCTTGCAGCATGAGGATATTATTAAAACGATTGCAGAAGATTTTGCCGACAAACAAAATGCACTGTTTCTGGGCAGAGGCACCATGTACCCTATTGCTATGGAAGGCGCTTTAAAACTTAAAGAAATAAGTTATATCCATGCCGAAGCCTATCCTGCCGGTGAATTAAAACACGGGCCGCTAGCATTGATTGATGACAATATGCCGGTCATTGCCATTGCCCCTTTAAATGATCTTCTGGAAAAACTAAAATCCAATTTGCAAGAAGTCAAAGCCCGAGGTGGTCAAATGATTATATTTGAAGACGAGCAGTCAGACTTAAGTTCAGAAGAAGATTTTACCGTGGTTAAAGCCACCAGCAATGTCGGACGCATAACAGCACCCATTACCTTTAATATTCCACTGCAACTATTAAGCTATCATGTGGCATTAATTAAAGGAACAGATGTAGACCAGCCTCGTAATCTGGCTAAATCAGTCACTGTTGAATAAAATGGTTATACTCCGCGCGGTCACGGATGCGGAATTTATAACGTGTTGATTCTTGTTGA
>CAZDMC010000110.1:0-6602 GCA_964506335.1 uncultured Methylomarinum sp.
AAAAAGTAATTTGAGATACGCCTATACCACCATATTGCTGAGGAATTTTTGCTGATAAACAGCCTGTTTTTCGTAGTCCTTGTAGATATCTTGCCGGAACTTCTGCTTCATCTTCAATTATTTCAGGATCAACCTCATCCACCATCCATTGTTTAATATCATTAAGCAAACGGCTGTTTTGATTTTTGTTATTTTGCCAGTACAATAAATTGTCATTGATGCTTTGTAAGCTTATATTTCCAGATAACAAGCTTGAAAAAGGGGAGAATTGTTGTATACCATGGGTACGCTCAAAGGTACTTTTGACTCAAAATAGCTTCCCCTCGCTACGACTTCTATTTTCGGACAGCCTCCTAGGAGGCTGTCCGAGAATAGAAAAACCTACTACGGAAAAGCCATTTTGGCCAGATTCCCCGTTCATTTTCGTTAAATAATCCATTATTCGCCTCAAATGAACGAAAAACCTGACTCAAAAAGGCTTTCCCTCGCTACGGTTTCTATTCTCGGACAGCCTCCTAGCAGCTAACCATTTCTCAACCCTCTATATCCGCCAATACAACATTGATGGAGTACGAGTACTTCTAACAACTTTGGTTTGATGAATATTTTTTAAAAAAGGCTATTCATCAAGCCAAAGTTGATGGAATGTTAGCGAATTTTGTGACACCATTTTTCGGGATTAACCGGTTTACCTTTTTTTCTAATACCAAAGTAAAGTCCTGTTTCAGACTGGCCTCCACTTTGGCCGGCTATCGCAATAACCATTCCGGGTTCAACCCAGTCACCCACCGACTTATACAAACTTTGATTAAAAGCATATAAAGTCATATAACCCTTTCCATGCTCAATAATAGTTAACAATCCATATCCTCGCAACCAATCTGCATAAACCACTCTTCCTCTGGCTACCGATCTAATATTTGCTTCATTGCTAGCCTTGATTAAAACGCCATCCCAGCGACTGTCTGAGCGTTTTGTACCGAATTTTTTTATTATTTTCCCTTTAACTGGCCAGGGAAGCTTACCTTTTAATTTTGCAAATTCTTTGACAACACCTTCTTCCAGCGGAAAATCATTTATTACTTTTTGTAGTTTTGAAATTAGTGCCTTTAATCTTTTCTCGCTGGCTTTAAAACGATTTAATTGTTGTTTTTTAGCATTAAAATGCAGGTCAATTTTTGTTAATAATTTTTTCCTGTCATCTCTGGTTTTTATTAACAGGGATTGCTCCTGTTTTCTTTGTTTTACTTTTTCCTCTAAACGTATATTTTCATTTTTTCGATATTCTTCCAGTTTATGTAATTGCTGCAAATCAATATTAATTCTTACAATTTTTTCCAGTCGGACTTTATTAAAATAATCATAATAAGTCATTATTCGCGCGGATAGTGCCGGGTTTTGCTGATTCAATATCAATTTTAACTGATCATTTCGCCCCATGGCATGAGCCGCTTTTATTTGACGCTCTAGACTCTGTTTTTGTGCATTAATTTGGGTTTTCTTTTTAGTGATTTTCTGTTGATTAGTTTTTAGCTCTGCATTGATTATTATTATCTGATTTTTCAATTCTTGTTGATAGCGTGCGCTTTTTCCATATTGTATATCCAGTTTTTTTAACTCAACAATTAATGCATTTTTTTTTGTTTCTAAATTGTTTATTTTTACATTGATTTGCTTGATTCTAGATTGCAAACCGGCTAATTCTTTTGCTTTGTTTTCGACTTCACCGGCTATTGATTGAAAACAAAAAAATTGGCTGGTTAAAAAAAGAATTAAGCAATATTTTTTAAATTTCATAGATAGAATAAACAAACTTTCTTTAAGTATCTATATCTGACCACACGGCGTATTCGTTTCCGCTAGGATCGCTAAAATGAAAACGGCGACCTCCTGGAAAAGTAAATATGGGTTTAATAATAGAGCCTCCCGCATTTTGCACTTGAGATTGTGTGTTCTCAAGCTCTTTGCTGTAAAAAACGATCAGAGCACTTCCATTTTTAGTAGAGACCGTTAAATCTGATTGATAAAATCCGCCATCGAGACCCTCATCTGAAAATGCAATATATTCAGAGCCAAAGTTAGTAAAAGTCCAACCAAATACTGATTTGAAGAATATTTTAGTTCCCTCAATATCTCTTGCTGGAAATTCCACATAATTTATTTTTCCGTGTTCATTCATCGTTGAGATCCATTTTCTACCTAACTCTATTGTATTAACGATCGACCTGTCATTTCAACGGGTTGTTTCAAGCCTAAAATATCCAGCATAGTCGGCGCTAAATCAGATAAACTGCCGTCATCAGCCAGTGGCTGAGTACCGCCAACATGTACCAGAGGTACCAAATTGGTTGTATGTGCAGTATGGGGTTGCCCTGTGCCCTCCCCAACCATCATTTCAATATTGCCATGATCTGCTGTTACCAGCATTTGTCCGCCCACTTCTTTTAGGGCATCAATAATCTGCTGTAATGATGAATCTATGGTTTCCACAGCTTTCACGGCGGCTTCAATAACACCGGTATGCCCCACCATATCGCAATTAGCATAATTACAGATAATTACATCTTGTTTACCGCCTCTGATAGCTTCTAGCATGTGCTTTGTTACTTCTGCTGCACTCATTTCAGGCTGAAGATCATAGGTCTTAACTTGTGGGGAGGGCACTAAAATGCGCTCTTCATTTTCAAAAGGCTGATCTCTTCCGCCATTTAGAAAAAAAGTAACATGAGCATATTTTTCAGTTTCCGCTAAACGCAATTGATGGAGACCTGCGTTTGCCAATACTTCCCCAATACCATTTTTTACTTTAACCGGTGCATAAGCAACAGGATAACTAAAGTCTTCATGATATTGGGTCAATGTCGCAAAATAACCGTGATGCGGTTCACACAACCGCTCAAAATCAGCAAATTCAAGGTCTGTTAATGATCGTGAAATTTCTCGCGCTCTGTCTGCGCGGAAATTCATGAAAACAACCGAGTCATCAGGATCTAAAACAGTAAGCTGTCCATCTTTATCTAGTATAGCTGTTGGCAAGACAAACTCGTCTGTCTCATCTCTGTCATAGGCGGCTTCTAATGCTTGGACTGCCGAATCGGCTTTGTGTTCCGATTCACCCCTGGCAATTAATTGATGGGCGAGCTGAACGCGTTCCCAGCGATTATCTCGATCCATTGCATAAAACCGGCCAGTAACAGAAATAATTTGCCCCGCACCCAGTTCTGAAAATTTGGCATCCAGTAATTTAATTGAGTCCATGGCACTTTTAGGCGGTACATCTCGACCATCCAGAAAGGCATGCATATAAACTTTTTTCAAACCTCGCTTAACTGCCAGTTCCACCATGGCTAAAATTTGCTGTTCATGGCTATGTACACCGCCCGGAGATAGCAACCCCATAATATGGAGTGCTTTATCTTTATTGATAGCCTGGTCAACTGCTTCACATAAAACGGCGTTATCAAAAAAACTACGATTCGCTATGGCCGCAGTGACTTTTGATAATTCTTGTCGCATTAACCGACCGCTGCCGATATGCATATGTCCCACTTCTGAATTCCCCATTTGTTCCTGGGGCAATCCTACTGAATCCCCGGCACAATCCAGCAAAGTGCATGGATAGTCTTTTTGCATTTGATCCCAGCAGGGCGTATTTGCCATAGCTATCGCATTATTTTGCTGTTCTTCTCTATATCCGAATCCATCAATGATTAATAATACCAAGGGTTTGGGGCGATTCAACATTGCTTGTGCTCTCCATTTAGCCTACAGAAGATAGTAATAGGCTGATTTAATTTATAAAATTGATTGACTTTATCTATCATAATCGTTTTGATTAAGCGACAATCTGTACACTGAGTTCCAAATAAATTAAACTCAATCCATACAAAACATTTAACAATAACAAATACTCTGGCTCTTTTGCTAGTTTTTATTTTGTTTAGACTATGAATAGGCTAGAATAGTCTGCTTTCGATCATTCACGTTTTCAACGTTGATTATTTTAAACCTGAGTTAAAGATTTTTAAAAATGGGAAATCAAGGCGATGCAATATCATATAACGATGCGGAGATAGAGCGTGCTGCGCGATGTTTGAAAGCAATGTCGCATCCATTACGCTTAAAAATACTTTGTGTTCTCGGTACGGGTGCCATGAGTGTTCAAGATATTGTTGAAAAGGTAGGCACCAGCCAAAGTAATATTTCGCAACATTTGTCAATTTTAAGGGAAAAAGACATTCTTGGTTGCAATAAAGAAGCAAACCGTGTGTTTTACTATATTGACGATGAACGTATGCTTCAACTTATTCGTATGATGAAAGAGGTATTTTGCACCTGCTAAGTTGCAATTCAGCCTATCTCAGTCGAATTTTTCACAAAACATATATAATGACTCTGAGCAGTCACTAAAATAATAAAGCTTTAATAAAATGGATCAATATTTAGAATTTATCGGTAATCACTATTTACTTTCTCTGGCACTTGTCGTCATCAGTTTTTTGCTGATTCAAGACTTGATTGAATCAGCATTCAACAAATTTGAAGGGCTTTCCCCATTACTTGCCGTTACCAAAATGAACAGTGTGGATTCTGTGGTGGTGGTTGATGTGCGAGCGCCTCATGAGTATGCAAAAGGGCATATAGAAAATGCCATTAATATTCCGATAGAAAAATTTTCGGAGAAGGTGGGTTCTCTGGAAAAATATAAACAACAGCCCATTATTGTGGTCTGTCAAACAGGAAACCGTGCCAATCCAGCCTGTAAAACATTAATAAAAACAGAGTTTAAACACGTTTTTAATATTGTGGGCGGTATGCAGTCATGGGAAGACAATAATTTACCGACTAAATCCGCCAGTAAAAAATAAAAACACGCTTTATTAAATACGGTTCATCTGCCATTGGTTTTTTCAAAAACAGGTTTCTGATAAAATAACTTTTTCCAAACATCAACAGCTAATAAACATGGCAGAAAATACAGCAAAAGAAAAGCAATTTGCGATTCAAAAAATTTACACCAAAGACATTTCTTTTGAAACACCGCATTCACCTAAAATTTTTACTGAAAAATGGGAGCCTACGGTTGACTTTAACTTAGGCACACAAAATAAAGCAATTGAAGAGACATTGTTTGAAGTGTCTTTATCAGTCACCGTTACCGTAAAATGCAATGATAGCGTCGCTTATCTAGTTGAAGTTAATCAAGCCGGTATTTTTTCGATTACCGGTTTTTCTGAGCAAGAAAAAGCACCCATGCTGGGTAGCTTTTGCCCCAATATATTATTTCCTTATGCCAGAGAAGTTGTTTCTGATCTAGTTGCAAAAGGAGGCTTTCCTCAACTGTTACTGGCTCCGGTAAATTTTGACGCATTATATGCACAACAGCTAAAACACACTCAGCAACAAGTTCCTGGCTCCAGTACTGTTAACTAATTGTTGATCATGAGCACATCAATCAGCGTTCTGGGCGCTGGCTCATGGGGAACTGCTCTTGCCATTCAAGCAGCAAGGAATGGCTGTCAGACCTTATTGTGGGGGCATAACTCAGAACATATTCATTGTTTATCTGAAGATAGAGAAAATAAGCGTTACCTGGCTGATTTAAAATTTCCCGATAACTTAAAAGTTACAGCCAATCTGCAACAAGCTATACATTTTAGCTCTGTCATTCTCATTGTTGTTCCTAGCCATGCATTCAAGGCGACTTTGCTAAAGTTAAAACCCTTTTTGAATGAAAAAACACAAATCGCCTGGGCTACCAAGGGATTTAATCCAGATGATGGTTTATTGCTGGATCAAATCGTTAAGCAATCATTTCCAGAAATAAGTGATACAGCGGTATTATCCGGTCCTACCTTCGCAAATGAAGTTGCAGCTGGCTTGCCTACCGCTATTACCATTGCCTCATTAAATACTAATTTTTCAAACCAGCTAGCTAATATACTCCATAACCCATGCTTTAGAGCGTATACCTGCCAAGATATGGTGGGTGTTCAGGTGGGAGGCGCTGTTAAAAATGTTTTGGCTATTGCAGCAGGGATAGCTGACGGTTTGGGTTTTGGAGCCAATACAAGAGCCGCTTTAATCTCCCGAGGGTTGCAAGAAATTATTCGATTGGGAATTAAACTGGGCGGTCAGGCAGAAACTCTTATGGGTCTGGCAGGTTTGGGTGATCTGATTTTAACCTGTACCGATAATCAATCAAGAAATCGTCGTTTTGGTCTGGCACTAGGACAAGGGCAAAGTAAAGAAGAGGCAGTAAAAAATATTGCTCAGGAAGTTGAAGGCATCTCCGCCGCTCGTGAAACCTATTTACTTTCTATTAAGCATGATATCGAAATGCCTATCATTGAGCAAACCTATAAGGTGCTATACGAAAATCTGGCACCACTTACTGCGGTTCAAAACTTGTTAAAGCGTGACCCAAAATCAGAGTCCTGATTTTTCTTTATTTAACCCCTTGTTCCTTAGGAATGCGCACGAAATAAGTTCGACAACTGGCGCAGGATTTTTGTTTGTCTTCAAGGCATGGAAACAGGCGCATAGCAAGCCACGTAACTGTTTCCACAACACCGAAGACGGACAGCCTCCTAGTTGTCAAC
>CAZDMC010000111.1:0-6563 GCA_964506335.1 uncultured Methylomarinum sp.
ATGATCTCGTAACCATAAGGCTAATGATTGAAAAGGAGGGATTAATACCGATTCCTTCCACCACGAATCTTCTGGTAAAGGCGTTAACCCAGCTAACATAACCACAATAGACACTACCACTAAACCACGGGCTACACCAAAAATCATGCCTGCAAAGCGGTCAGATCCTGTTAGACCCGTTTTTTTGACCAATTCGCCTAATAAATAACTAATTAATGCACCTAAAATTAAGGTCACAATAAAGAGTATTGCGAATGCTGTAGCAATTCTAGCAGATGGATAACTAATGATGTCTTCAAGAAAAAGGGAAAACTCTCTGCTGAAAGTCAAGCCTATCCAGATGGCTACCATCCAGATAAACAAAGAAAAAGCTTCTTTGATAAAGCCTCGCAACAAACCAATGATTGAAGAAATTAGTATCAAACCTATAATAGTATAGTCAATCCAGATCATTAGACTTTAAACCTCTATATTCCATTTTTTCCTCAATTTTTATTCAGCTTTATTCATCTACGGTAACTAAAATACCTTTAAGACCATTCAGTTTTTCAATCTTTGCTTTCATCGCTTCTGCTCTTTTTTTATTTAATTCAGGCCCTACTTTTACCCTGTACATCAGCCCATTTTCTGTATCTTCTGGGGTCATTATTACCGTAAACCCCTGTTTAATAATATTATTTTTTAATGAAATTGCATTGCTTTCTTGCTCAAAAATACCAAGCTGAATAAACCAGCGTTGCATTTTTACAGGGTTTTTCTTAGTAATAGCCTGGGGAGATTGTTCTTTAATAGCTAACGATTCAGGCAAATTAATGACCTCATCAATATTCTTAGGAAGAGGCCTTGAAGCCATGCCATTAGAATTAACAGGAGCAGCCGGGATTTTCAATGCGCTAATTTTTTTTCCGTTGTCATTAACGGGCTCATCAAATAGCATGGGCACAAATATTGCCGCTAGTGCTGTTATTACCACAGTACCTACTAAACGTTGTTTTATATTTTGTTCCATCATTTTATCTCACTATTTTTCAAATTCAGCCAGAAACTCTGAAACCAAAAAGAAAGAACCAAAAACAAGTATTAAGTCGCCCTGTTGCGCATTATTTTTTGCTAAGTTAAACGCTTCAGCACAATTTTTGTTGCCTAAAGTAACATTTTTTATATTACATTGGGTAAAACACTCCCGAACAAATGTTTCACTGACGGCTCTTGAAATACTCAGGGGTACAAAATACCAATGGCTGATAACAGATTTGATTATCTCTATTACCGCTGAAATATCTTTATCTTTCATCATTGCAAATACAGCAACGATCCGTTTATCCGGAAAAGTATCTTTAAGATAGCTGAGTAATGCAGTAACAGCTTGAGGATTGTGAGCAACATCCAGTAAAACGGGTATATCATCTTCAATCAATTGAAATCGCCCTTTTAACTGGATAGTCTGAAGCCCCTGCTGGATAGATGCTTCACTGACGGGTAACAGGCGTTCCATTTGCGCAATAACCATTAATACAGCAGCAGCATTGCCGTATTGATGTTTTCCTTTCAGCGCAGGGACTGGAAGAGCGCTATATTCTATACATTTGATATGCTTATCAGCAACATGATTCGACCAGTCCCAGCGTCCGTCGTTATCAATCTGATAACTAAATTCCTGGTTAATACAAAATAAGGGTGCTTGTCTTTCCCTGGCACTGGCCAATAAAGAATCAGGAGGCTCTATATCACCAACGATTGCAGCTACGCCTGCTCGAAAAATTCCGGCTTTTTCGTGGCCAATGGCTTCGCGTGTTTCTCCTAGCCAGTCAATATGATCAATGCATATATTTGTCACCAGAGTAACATCACCATCAATAATGTTTACCGCATCAAGGCGGCCGCCCAGGCCTACCTCCAGTAGTTGAACATCCAGTTTTGAACGAGAAAAAATATCCAGTGCAGCCAGGGTTCCAAACTCAAAATAACTAAGAGAGATGTTATCCCGAACCGCATCAATTCTTTCAAATGCCTGACAAATTTCTGCATCGGACAGGGCTTGTCCCTCAATTCGGATTCTTTCGTTGTACTTGAGAATATGAGGTGATGTATAAGCACCTACACGATAGCCTTGTGCTCGGTAGATAGCCTCTAAAAAAGCGATACTTGAACCTTTGCCATTAGTCCCTGCGACTATAATGGTAGGTGGCTTTACCCCTTCCGGATTAAGTTTTTTAAAAACACCTGCCGCTCTTTCCAGGCCTAAGTCAATGGTTCGTGGATGATAAGCTTCCAGCCAATTCAACCAGGCTTTTAAGGTGTCATAACGCGCCATTGTTAATGACTTATTGCTGTGCTATAGCGTTATCAATATCACTATTTTCTTCTGCAATAAGATCCGTATTTTCTACAGGCTCTGGTCTTGCTTTTGCATGATTAGACATCATCAGCATGGCTAAAATACTTGATATTTTCTCTCTCATCTCACGGCGATCAATAATCATATCAATAGCACCATGTTCTTGCAGAAACTCACTTCTTTGAAAGCCCTCAGGCAATTTTTCTCTCACTGTCTGTTCTATCACGCGAGGCCCTGCAAAACCAATTAATGCTTTAGGTTCTGCCGCATTAATATCGCCTAACATAGCTAAACTGGCAGATACGCCGCCCATAGTAGGGTCGGTCATGAATGAAATATAAGGAATACCGGCTGCTGATAACCGAGTCAGCGCAGCACTGGTTTTAGTCATTTGAAATAAAGAAAACAATGATTCTTGCATTCTGGCACCGCCACTGGCAGTAAACACAATAAAAGGTACGCCCAGTTCTAAACTCTTATTCACACCTCGGACAAAGCGTTCACCCACTACTGAACCCATTGACCCCCCCATAAAGCCAAAATCAAAGGCAGCAGCTACAATACCCTGGCCTTTTAATGTGCCTTGCATAACAACCAGTGCATCATTTTCTTTACTGGTCTTTTGCGCCTGACTGAGACGGTCTTTATACTTTTTAGTATCTTTAAATTTCAAAGGATCATTGGCTTTTAAACCCAGACCCAATTCTGTTCGCCCTTCTTCATCCAGAAACATATTTAAGCGGCTTCGAGCCGATATGCGCATGTGGTGATCACATTTTGGACAGACATTAAAATTCTTTTCTAATTCTGCGTTATACAAAATCGCATCACAATTCGGGCATTTATTCCATAAGCCTTCCGGCACTGAACCTTTATTAACAGAAGATTCTGTTCTGATGGTTGCCGGGATTAATTTTTCAAACCAATTCATCGTTCTTTACTCCGAATCTCATTCTAACAATCCATTGCCTGGCGCATCGATTTTGCCAAGGCAATAATTTCCATTCTAGCATTTTCTGGATTATCCAGATTTTCTGCAATCTTATTAATAAATGCACTACCTACCACCACACCATCGGCCAGCTCTGAAATGGTTTTTGCAGTGTTTGCATCTTTAACGCCAAACCCTACCGCAACGGGTAATTTTGTATTTTCTTTGATTTCAGTCAATTTATGCTTTACATCGGCTGTATCTAAATGGCCTGCACCTGTTACCCCTTTTAAGGAAACATAATAAAGATAGCCACTGCCTACTGCATCCATTTTTTTAATTCTTTCAACCGAACTATTAGGTGCTAATAAAAAAATGGGGTCAATATCTCTGGCTTTAAGCAGGGCAACACATTCCTCCGCTTCTTCCGGTGGTAAATCTACCGTTAAAACACCATCCACTTCGGCTCGTTGCGCGGCATTTGCAAAGGCCTGGTAACCCATTATTTCAATAGGATTTAGATAGCCCATTAATACAATCGGTGTCAATTGATCGGTTTTTCTAAATTCTATCACTAGCTTTAACACTTTTGATAAACTCATGCGATGTTTTAAAGCACGTTCGCTGGCTCGTTGAATAACAGGGCCATCTGCCATAGGGTCTGAAAATGGCACGCCCAGCTCAATCACATCAGCACCTGCCTCTACCAAAGCATGCAGCATAGGCACTGTAAAATCAGGATTGGGATCACCGGCTGTAATAAAAGGAATCAGTGCTTTACGCCCTGTTTTAGCTAATTCTTCAAAGCGTGTTTTTAAACGACTCATATTTTAAATCCTTCTCGTTGAGCCATCGTATGCATATCTTTATCGCCACGTCCCGATAAATTGACAATAATAGTTTCATTATTGGCCATGGACGGTGCCAGTTTCATGGTATAAGCCATGGCATGACTGGATTCCAATGCAGGAATAATGCCTTCTAGTTTAGTTAGAGCATGGAATCCTTCCAGTGCTTCTGTATCGGTAATATTAACGTATTCTACTCTACCAATATCTTTTAACCAGGAATGTTCAGGCCCTACTCCGGGATAATCAAGCCCTGCAGAAATTGAATGCGTTTCAATAATTTCGCCGTCATCATCAGACATTAAATAGGTTCTGTTACCATGTAAAACACCCGGTCGTCCGGCACATAAAGGTGCTGAATGTCTACCCGTTTCTACGCCATCTCCAGCCGCTTCCACGCCAAAAATTTTAACCGAATTATCATCAATGAAAGGATGAAATAAACCAATGGCATTTGAACCGCCGCCAACACAGGCAACCAGTGCATCAGGCAAACGTCCGGTCAATTCCTGACATTGCTGTTTAGCTTCACGCCCTATAATGGTTTGAAAATCTCTGACCATGGCCGGATAAGGATGGGGCCCTGCTACCGTGCCAATAATATAGAAAGTATCATCTATATTAGTTACCCAATCCCTCATGGCTTCATTGAGTGCGTCTTTCAGCGTGCGAGAACCAGATTCAACAGGAACTACCGTAGCACCCAGCAACTTCATTCGATAAACATTCAGTGCCTGTCTTTCTACATCTACTGCACCCATATAGACCACACATTCTAGCCCCAGCCTTGCTGCAACTGTTGCCGCTGCTACACCATGCTGTCCAGCACCTGTTTCTGCAATAATCCGTGTTTTGCCCATGCGTTTAGCCAGCAAAGCCTGTCCGACGGTATTATTGACTTTATGTGCACCGGTATGATTCAAGTCTTCCCGTTTTAAGTAAATCTGAGCACCACCCAATTCTCTGCTCCAGCGTTTAGCATGATAAAGCGGCGATGGTCGACCTACATAGTGTTTTAAATCTTCATCCAGTTCCGCCATAAATTCAGCATCTGTCATAAAGCGTTGATAGGCTTCATTCAGTTCGGTAATGGCAGGCATTAATGTTTCTGCTACAAAAATTCCGCCATAAGGCCCAAAATGGCCTTTTTCATCCGGCATGTTATACCTGTCGGTCATCTTAATTTATCACCTTTAATCTATCGCCTTCCTTTGTCTGTTGAATAAATGCAGCCATTTTAGCCGCATCCTTTATACCCTTTTTAGCCTCAACCCCACTGCTGACATCCAATGCATAGGGTTTAACTGATTGCACCGCCTGGCTTGCATTATCCACATCCAATCCCCCGGCTAAAATAACAGGCAGGGGGCAATGCGCTGGAATTAATTCCCAGTCAAATTGACAGCCACTTCCACCCTTTATTCCAGGGTGATAAGCATCTAATAGCAAGGCACTGGCATCTTGATATTTTGCAGCTTCTTGCATTACATTCAGCTCTTTTTTCATTCTAATGGCTTTTAGATAGGGCTTATTGTAAATATTACATTGCTGTACTGGCTCATCACCATGAAACTGAATAGTATCTATTGCCACCTGGCTTAATATTTCACGTATTTGTGACTCTTGTTCATCTACAAATAAGGCCACCACCGATACAAATGCCGGTAAAGCACTGACAATACTTTGTGCCCGTTCGATAGTAACTGACCTTGGACTAGGGGGATAAAACACTAAACCAATCGCATCCACACCCAGTTTCGCAGCAAAAATAGCATCTTCTACCCGGGTAAAACCACAAATTTTAACGCGAGTCCGCATAAGCTCTCTCTTAAAACAGGCTTATTAGAATAACATAAAATAAGGCCACGTTATTAGTTGAAATAGTTTGGTTTTTGCAAAAATATACTTTGCACAGTCATTAAGAAACGGCAAACAGATAAATCAACAAACTCTGAATGGAAGCGTTTTATAAAATAGGCTAAAAATCATAAAAGACATTTATCCCAGGGCTAATTTGTTCTTCAAGCACAACTAAGATAGAACATAGGATTGACATATAAATTGAACAAATCCATAAAAAACAGGTATAGTTTTTACCGAGATAATTGAGATAAAAACCATGCTGTTAAATCAAGTATCAGTCAGACCTGTTTTAAAACAGGAAGAATCAAAATACTTACACTTACTGGAAAAGCACCATTATCCTAGAAAAATCAGTTGAGCACGGATTTTTCTAGGTTGATGGTAAAACCATGTGCAATAGCGTTGACGAGTGAAGCCTGTTTCAATGGTGTCAGCGATGCTGGATTTCAGCACAAGGCTGTGATCACTGGAGGTCGAAAACCCAAGAAGTTACCTGAATTTAATTGGATGAACACTGTGTTGGCCAAGGTCAAAACCAGTCTCAACGGTGCCTATCATGCTTTTGACTTTAGTAAGTACGCCC
>CAZDMC010000112.1:0-6498 GCA_964506335.1 uncultured Methylomarinum sp.
AAAAAGTTGGGAACGCAGTGCCTGGCTAGTACTCCATCAACATTATATTGACGGAGTACTTATTTGTTTTTTAATAAATCTCTTATTTCAGTCAATAAGACTTCTTCGTTTGAAGGTTTTGGCGGGTCTTTTGGAGCCTCTTCCTCCTTCTTTTTTAAATTATTCATTACTTTAACAGCCATAAAAATAGCCAGGGCAACAATAATAAAATCGGCAATGGTTTGTACGAAAGCACCGTATTTAATAGCGACAGCAGGAACTTCCCCAGCGGCTTCCTGAATGGTTACGGCCAGATCGGCAAAATCAACCCCTCCCATCATGACTCCAATAGGCGGCATAATAATATCTTTAACAAAAGATGAGACAATCTTGCCAAATGCCGCACCGACGATAATACCGACAGCCATATCAACAACATTACCTTTAATTGCAAAGTCTTTAAATTCTGAAAGCATACCCATTTTATTTTCCTGATTTATATGATAAAAACCCTATTTATAAAAACCCTATTTTTTAAAGATTTATATAATAGGAAGAAAATCAAGTATAGCCTATATTTTCAGCGTAACTACTTACCCTGAAATAGTTTCAACTTGTTTAACGACTTCACTTGAGGCTAATTCCAGCCCCTTTCTATAACTTTCACTGGCTTTCTCTATATCACCTTTTTTAATTAGCACATCACCGAGCATTTGGAAAGCAGCAACGGTCGGGTCAATAGCGACACTTTTGGTTAAATATTGTTCAGCTTTTTCCAGCTGAAAACATTTGATGCTTATTTTTCCTAATACTCTTAACAACACAGCACTTCTCGAATGTACCGATAGCCACTGCTCAGCTGTTTGTAATTGATTTTTATGATCGCTAGTCTCAATATTGGCGTATAACACCAGCAAGGTTTCATCCCAGCCTTTTAAAATAGCCTTAACAATATCTTCTTCAACTTTATCTCCTGAACCGGCTTCAATCATGGCGGCATAATAAATATTAGCCATGCCTTGCATAAGCTGAATATGCTCAGGCATACCATTCCACAGGGCATTTATTTCATTAGCATCACCTGTTTCGGAAACTTCCCTTAATAGATGACTTAAGGTTTCTGTTTCCAGTAGCTTAACCTCCGTTTCCATCAACACTTTATTTTGATGTAAGGAAGGAATTAATTGGCGCAAGGCATCCCAGTCCCCCACTTTTGTATAAACCTGATGCAACATTTTAAGAATACTGGCATGAGTTGAGTCAATAGACTGTAGTTTAATCAAGGTTTCTAACGCCTGGTCAAACTGATTGGATGATAAATGCAATTCAGCCTGGGTTAACCCTACTGCAATATCAGAGCCCCCGGCTTTTTCGGTAGCGGCTCTTAGATATTCATCTCTTTTTTCTATGGCTCCGCGCGACTGAGCGGCTTTTGCAGCTGTTAAATAATGCAATAAAGGCGCACCGCTATTTGAGGCGTGTTTAATTAAGGTTTTTTCTGCTTTTTCCCAATTACCTTCTGCGGAATCGACCAGGCCTGAAATTAACGCTTCCTGAGAACGATTAAACTTGATGTTTTTCCCTTTGCTTTGTATTTTACCGGGTAACCGCAATAACACCCCCAGCAGTCTAAACAACAGATACAATATAAAAAAGCCTACCACCTGGCCTACTGCAAAAACTACAATAGAAGTTTCCAGTGACCAATGCCCAATGCCCATCAGCACATAGCCCGGATCATCATAATCAGCTAACGATTGCTGAATAAGGAAAGCAGCCACTACAGCCACACAAAGTGAACCAATAAAATAAAAGATATTTTTCATGACAATACTCTGTTAAAGGCTGGTCGGTGCAATAATAGCTTCTTCTGTTGCGGTATTGTCTTTGGGCTGTACTTGCCCTTTATCAGATTCAAGGCGTAGTTTTATAATATCTTTTAGCATTTTGAAAGACTGACTGACATCTGGAAACTGGCTTTGCATGGGTATACTATTGAAATTATTCAACTCAGTAACAAAATGCTTAGCAGCGTCATTGAGCGTAAAATTACCACTAAGCCACTGTTTTGAATCTAAAATACTGGCTTTATACAAAGCATCATTTTGCTGTACCAAGGCAATCTTAATCATCTCCAGCTTTACATTAAGCTGTTGTCTGATAAAACTGACTTCTTCTTCAGTTAAAATATGGCTGATGGGTTGATCAGAATGTCTGACCGTGACATAACCTTCCAGCAAATTTAATGCCAAATCTAAAACACCATGCTCGGCATTTTGCTCTTCCTTATGTGCATGAATTTGTTTTGATTCTGTCAACGGCTTACCGGCATAAGGCAATAATACCGCCAATTGCTCTGAACTATCTTTCAGCAGTTGTATTTTAGAAAATATGCCTACCACATCAACCACATCAACCGTTTTCAGCGAGGCTATTTCTTTAGCTATTTGCTCTCTAACCTTATAGACCGCAGCATCTCCACTTTCTCTCAATCGTTGATCAGCCGCCTCCAGAGCCATGCTTGCGGTTTTAACATCACCTACCAAATGCAATCTTTGATTAGCCACACTGAGTAAATATTCGGCATCTGCAATTAACCAGTCGCCTCGTGTTTTACCTAGCTGACGTTTAATCTGAGCAATCTCATCGGTTAATTCATTTTCAGACATGTCCAGTTTTTCTGAATGTAGTTGTGAAAAATCAGCTAATGTCTTCGTAAAATGACTATCTTTTCCGGCAATATCCTTAGAAAATGCGGCAATTTGAGATTGCATGGCGCCTAACTGAGTTTGAAATGCATTAAGCTGTTTACTGGCTTCAATCGAGCGCAGATCATCTTTATTGATTTCAGTGCTTTGAGCTGACTGTCTATCCTTCAGCTCTTGCAACAAATAAAACAGAGCTCCCGACAATATCAGAATCAGGATCAAGTTAACAATGCCGAAAATAAGCCATCCTGTCGATTTTTTTTCTGGAATCTCGGCAACTTGAGTTTTTGTTGATGTCTGTTCTATGCTTTTTTGTTCGGCTTCTTGTTGAATATCTTCGGCCACAGTCTCCCCCGTTAATGTATTGATAATCCCAAGGTCTCAGTAATTGCAGAGTCATCAGGACTTTTAGCTACAGCAATATACTTAAAACCCGTTTTTTTTGCTATGTCTTTGAGCCTATTGCTAATAACAATTATAGGCACTAAAAACAAGTTTTGATGCAATTCCAGATCAATTATTGCTAATAAATTTTTTAAAGCCTCGCCACTGTTCATGGTAATTGCAGTTAACTTCCCACTTTGTAACAATTGAATGGCTGTTGTATCAACATGCGTAGGCTTTTCTCTAATATAAACTTCCATATAATCCACTTCAGCGCCTCGATCTCGCAGGCTATTGGCTAAAGTTTCACGCCCCCCCTGACCACGAATAATTAAACAGGACTTAGTGTTTACATTATGCATTTCTGCAGTTTCTAATAAGCCTTCGGTATTAAATTGTGTGTCTGGTATCAACTGGACTAATAAACCGGCTGTTTTTAATGTCTTTTCAGTTGCCTTGCCAACAGCCGCAATGTAACAATCAAGAAAAGGCTCTATTTTGCCATTATTTGCACTGAGAGCAAAATTTACTGCATTGGCACTGATAAAAATAAGCCAGTCATATTGAGATAAAGTTGTTAGCTGCTGTTTAATTGCCGGTTTATCAACAGCAACTATTTGTAATGTTGGAAAACGAATCGCATTCCAGCCTTGCTGTTCTATCAATTGACATAAATTATCTGCCTGATGCCTGGGCCGCGTTACTAAAACATTAACCATTGCACTTGAATCTATTAAGTTTAATATAGAGCCTGTAAGATTTTATTAGCACCTTGCGCCAATAAATCATCCGCAACAGCAATCCCTATTGCCTCTGCCTCAGCTAATCCACCGTGCTTTTCTGCTCTATATAACACCGAACCATCAGGTGCGCCCACCAAACCACGCATAAAAATTTGCCCATTCTGGATTTCGGCAAAACCAGCAATAGGTACCTGACACCCCCCATTTAAACGGGCATTCATGGCTCTTTCAGCGGTAATTCTAAGCGTGGTTTCACCATCCTGCAAAACCTGCAATAAAGCATTAGTTTCGGTATCATCTATTCGACATTCAATACCTATAGCACCTTGCCCGATAGCTGGTAAACTGATAGCTGTACCTAGGCATTGAGTAATTCGGTGAGTCATTCCTAACCGCCTTAAACCGGCAGACGCTAAAATAATGGCATCGTATTCGCCAGCGTCTAATTTAGCCAGACGGGTATTCACATTGCCTCGTAAGGATAAAATCTCAGTATCAGGAAATTTCTCTTTTATCTGGCATTGTCTACGTAAACTGGAAGTGCCAATTTTTGCATTACTGGGCAGACTTTCTAATGAAGCGTATTTATTTGATACAAACGCATCGCTAGGATCCTCACGATTTAAAATAGCCGATAAATGCAAGCCTTGTGGAAATTCAACCGGTACATCTTTCATCGAATGCACCGCAATATCAGCCATGCCATCCAGCATTCCCTGCTCCAACTCTTTAACAAACAGCCCTTTACCACCAATTTTAGCTAACGGCGCATCAAGAATTTTGTCACCCTGGGTCACCATTTTGATTAATTCTGTTTTTAATGTAGGATAAGCTTGTTTTAGTTTTTCGGCGACATGCTCTGCCTGCCATAAAGCCAAAGGACTTTTACGTGTTGCAATACGAATTATTTTTTCTCTCAAAACCCGTCCTGATTACGCTCAAAGAATCTGCTTATTGTAATCTTATTCGCAGTTAAAATGTTAAATCCTGGAAAATAGTGCTGTCAATTTATCCAATAAATTGATTCGGGACTGGCTAGGAGGCTGTCCGAGAATAGAAGTCGTAGCGAGGGGAAGCTATTTTGAGTCGGTTTTTTTGATTTTTTGAGGCGAATAGCAGGCTCTTTAACGAAAAAAATCGGGAAATCCGGCCAAAATCAGCTTTTCCGCAGTAGACTTTCTATTCTCGGACAGCCTCCTAGCAGCTAACTATTTCTCGACCCTCTCTACCCGCCAATATAACATTGCTGGAGTGCTGGCCTTTTTTTGGTGATAAAGAGAGTCTCGATGATTTTTTCTGTGGGAGCAGCAATTGAGAATAACTGATAAAATAGAAGAATGACTGTAAATCAGCTTAAAAACAAAAAATGATTCGAGTAGGGATAGTAGGTGGAACAGGGTATACAGGGGTTGAGTTACTGCGCATTCTGGTATTGCATACAGAGGTAAAAATTACAGTAGTAACTTCTCGTTCTGATGCAGGACAATCTGTGGATAGCCTATACCCCAGTTTACGAGGCTTATGCCCTGTCGTTTTTTCCGAGCCAGATATCAATACTCTGGCAGAATGTGATGTGGTGTTTTTTGCAACACCTAATGGCACAGCCAT
This sequence comes from uncultured Methylomarinum sp., assembly GCA_964506335.1. Classification (GTDB taxonomy): domain Bacteria; phylum Pseudomonadota; class Gammaproteobacteria; order Methylococcales; family Methylomonadaceae; genus QPIN01. The sequence continues at coordinate 5,423 of CAZDMC010000112.1, forward strand.
GTTAATGGCAGAACAATTATTAGCAGGCAATGTAAAAATCATTGATTTATCTGCTGATTTTAGAATTAAGGATGATAAGGAATGGTCAAAATGGTATGGCATGGCACATGTCTGTCCGGATTTAATTAAACAGGCAGTGTACGGTTTACCAGAAGTCAATCGCGATGCTATTAAACAAGCCAGTCTTATTGCATGTCCAGGCTGTTACCCAACAGCAGTACAACTTGGTTTTTTACCGTTGCTGGAAAATAACTTAATTGATCCTGCTCATTTGATTGCCGATGTTAAATCAGCTGTCAGTGGCGCAGGTAGAAAGGCACAAGTCACGGTGTTGATGAGTGAAACAGGGGAAAGCTTTAAGGCTTATGCGGTGAATGGCCATCGGCATTTGCCAGAAATTAGACAAGGCCTGGAAATTGCCGCAAAACAGGCTATAGGACTAACTTTTGTACCGCATTTAGCGCCGATGATCCGAGGTATTCATGCGACTTTATATGGGCAGATTAGCGGTGATGTCAATGACCTGCAGGCATTATTTGAACAACGCTACCAAGATGAAATTTTTGTAGATGTATTACCGTTTGGAGAGCATCCTGATACCCGTAATGTTCGGGGCAGTAATAAATGTCAGATAGCAATACACCAGCCACAAGGCAGTGATGTTTTGGTGGTTCTGGCAGTGATTGATAATCTGGTTAAAGGTGCGGCGGGGCAAGCGGTACAAAATATGAATTTGATGTTCGGTTTCAATGAAAATCAAGGCTTAGAAACCGTGGCTCTTTATCCCTAAACTTCGTTAGTTTTCATGGCTCTCCCTTGACGAGTAAGGCTATATTTGTCAATACAAGTGTGAAGAACTATGGGTTGCCGAGTTTATTGGTACGCCCAGCATGGGCGTAAACCTCGGCGGGTCATGGGTTGTAATCAGCTTCTACGTTTTTGGTATCTTACTATATAGTGAATTTCTGGCTGGACGGGGTTTCTACCCCGTCCATAATATTTTAAAACATCATCCAATAATTAAAAATATTTTGGTATATCTGAGGATTATAAACATTACAGACCACAATATAACA
>CAZDMC010000113.1:0-6486 GCA_964506335.1 uncultured Methylomarinum sp.
TTACTATGGCTTATGCACAAGTGTAAGCGGTCAACTGATTTATCTAGGTTGAACAGGTTTTAAGGTTTTACTTGATTATGATTTGGATATGGTTATTGAATTTATCAAGGTTTGATTCTAATTACGATATAATTAGCGGTTTTTAATTCAAAGTTAAGGTGTTATGTCGGAAATCAAAAAAGTGGTGTTGGCCTATTCGGGCGGTTTAGATACTTCAGTTATTTTAAAGTGGCTGGAAGATGTTTATTCTTGCGAGGTGGTTACTTTTACCGCTGACATTGGGCAGGGTGAAGAAGTGGAGCCAGCAAGAGCAAAAGCAGAAGCTATTGGCATTAAAGAAATTTATATTGAAAATTTGCGTGAGGAATTTGCCAGAGACTATATTTTTCCAATGTTTCGTGCCAATGCGATATATGAAGGCGAATATCTGCTCGGCACCTCTATAGCAAGACCTTTGATTGCCAAGCGATTGATAGAAATAGCCCATGAAACAGGGGCGCAGGCTATTTCTCACGGAGCTACAGGCAAGGGCAATGATCAGGTGCGTTTTGAATTAGGTGCTTATGCCTTGAGTCCGGATATTCAAATTATTGCACCATGGAGAGAATGGGATCTTAATTCTCGCCAATCATTATTAGCGTATGCTGAAAAGCATGGTATACCCGTTGAAATGAAAAAAGGGAAAGCATCACCTTATTCCATGGATGCGAATTCATTACATATCTCTTATGAGGGGGGTATTCTGGAAGATCCCTGGACAGAACCGGAAGAGGATATGTGGCGGTGGAGTGTATCACCAGAAAATGCCCCCGACCAGCCCACCTATATTGAATTAAGCTATGAAAAAGGGGATATTGTTGCTATTGATGGTAATGCGCATAGTCCTGCCGAAGTCATGGAAAAACTGAATAAATTAGGCGGTGATAATGGGGTAGGGCGACTTGATATTGTTGAAAACCGCTATGTGGGTATGAAATCAAGAGGCTGTTATGAAACGCCTGCTGGCACCATTATGCTGAAAGCGCATCGAGCCATTGAGTCTTTAACATTAGATAGAGAGGTTGCGCATCTAAAAGATGAATTGATGCCGCGTTATGCTTCTCTAATTTATAACGGTTATTGGTGGAGTCCTGAAAGAACGCTTTTGCAGGGGATGATTGATGAATCTCAAATCACTGTTAATGGAAAAGTGAGGCTTAAACTCTATAAAGGCTGTGTTTCTGTGGTCGGGCGAGCGTCAGCAACAGATAGTTTATTTGATGAGAGTATTGCAACTTTTGAGGATGATAAGGGAGCCTATAATCAAAAAGATGCTGAAGGTTTTATCAAGCTAAATGCTTTACGGTTGAGGATTGCCGCCAAAAACAATAGATTTTAACTTTTTTATCCTGGGATATAAGGCTCCGAACTCAGCTGAAATTAAAATTAGTCAGGCATATTATTTGTAAACTTGTATAATAAAAGGATGTATGTCTATTACAAATCCAAGTAAGGGAAATAATAAAAATAATGAGTGTAATATGCGTGATAAAAAATCAGGATTAGTTGATGCTACTAAGCACAATATTGTAATTCTGCAGAATGTGCCACCACATCAGAATCTGGTGAAAGCCAATAAGATTCTTTTTTTTGTGGTATGTTCGTTGATACTTGTTATTTTTGTATTGGGTTTTTTAGTGCTTCCAGACAATAAAGTGCTGGAAAACTACAAAGCCAGTCAGAAATCTGGCTCTGTTGTTTATGCCATTAATAATCCGGCATTAACGGATGAAATTAATCTCTTAAAAGGCCAGTTTGTTGGCTTGGTGAGTGGTTCAATTGAAAGCAAATTAAGAACTTTGGAAGAAAGCATTCAGTCAGGTCGCATGAAAACATCATTGGGGACTGTTCAGGATTTAAAAAAGGACATAAAGCTTTTACAATCTTATTCTGCAGTTCCTGTCAAAAAAGTAGTAAAAAGCCAGTTGAGTGATAAGGTGTTAAAGGAAGTTTCTCAGTTAAAAGATTTGATTTATCTTACGTTGACTTCGTGTGGTTTAATAATCGCTGCGCTGGGTGGTATCTGGATAAAGAATAATTATCATTTGGTTTATCACAGCTCGAAAGCAACATTAGGAAAGCGGAATAAATAATATTAAATATTCACAGTGCATAAAAAAAGCCGCTACCAGAGCGGCTTTTTTGTGTCGAAGCAAAATATGTCTATTTGCTTAGGTATTTGTAGACAGCAGCAATAGCTTCGTCTTCTGAATAACCTGATTTTTTAACAGGACCTACAGCCATAATAGCATCTATGGCTTTAGGCATACCATTTTTACCATTTTTTATGGTTGTTGAGAAAGATGCCAAGTCTAACTCACCAGCTTTGATTAGCTTAGCAAGTTGAGGATTAGAAGCGATATCATGACAGGCACCACAGCCACGACCAAAGGCACGGTCATATATTTTTTGACCTACTTTTAATTCGTCAGCAGCCAAAGCTTGTCCACTTAAAGCAATTAAAGCAACAGCAGCTATTGCACCTAATGATTTTTTCATTTTATTTCTCTCATTGTGATTAAAAAAATAACCGGCCACATTGTTGGAGGTAAATAGCCAGCCCGAATAATTAATAAACCGGTAAATGGTAGTCTATTTCCAAGATAAATTCAATTTATATTTAGAGCTACTACCATTGTAAGCAGTCACTATTGTCCTTGTTTTAAATGAACATTAACTGAATTAATTACGCCATTTTTGCCAGTAGCCGTTGCTGGCAAAACTATAAAATTTTTTATCATTAGCAGTAAACCCTAATGATAGAATAGTGGCTGCAGTAGGGTGCCAATAAGCATCTTTTTTTGGGCGCCAATACTTGAGTAATTTGCCTGACCTGACTTTCCACAGTTCAATGCGCTGTGTGGTGTGACCAATTAAAAGGAATTTATTGGAATTTGAAAACTCAGCAGCAGACAAGGTAATCAATTTTGGCCCTATTTCTTTATGTAATTTGCCGTTTGACAATTTCCATAGACGTGTCTGGCTTAACCCTGCATTAGTCAAAGCATATTTATCATCATGACTTAAGGCAACAGTAGATAATTTATTATGATGTTGCCAGCTATATTTAAGTTGTCCGGTCGATAAATCCCAAAGTTTTGCAGTATGGTCTTCTGAACCTGTTAAAGCATAAAGACCACTGTTTGAAATAGCGGCCGTTGTTACTCTGTCGGTATGGGTAAAAGCATATAAAGTTTTGCCATATTGCAAGGCCAGATAAATAGCTTTGTCAGAGAGACCAATCAAGGCAAATTGACCGTCAGCGGAAATATTAACGCTACTGATATCAGGCAAAGCCCAAACTGCTAATAATGTACCATCCTCAATACGCCACCAGGCAATAGAATTTTTTTCAGCAGTAATAGCATATTTTTCCGAAAGGGAAATATCGCTGGCTATAATACCGCTATCTTCATCGGTATGTTTCCATTGATGTAGCAAGCTCGGCTTACCTTTAATATTCCATAGCTCACCATAGCCCTCCATAGTACCTAGCAAGGCATAATTTTCTGATAAGCTTGCAGAAAATACACTGTTAGTGGCTAATGATATGGTTTTTTCAGGTTTGGGTGTCAGGTCACATCCAAACTGAAAATAGACCAAAGAAAAAAAAAGCAGGGACTTAAATTTAATCATAAAAAAGATTGAGATAGATAAAGGGCGGCTCTATTAGCTCATGGCTAGTATCTATTAGCTCATGGCTAGTATCTATTTGCTTAAAATATCATCGCCTACGTGGATATAAGTGAGGGAGTGAGTAGGCGCGGAAGCTTTGAAAATTTTGTGAATAGTCTGCTATTGACTACGATCTTCACCTCGTTCTCAAATATTTTAAACGCATACCTGCTCAGCCAGAATTAATAGAGCTGTCCTTAAGGTTTAAACCAGTCTAATTTATCATGTAATGAGACTACTGTTCCAACAATAATCAATGTCGGTGCTTTAATAGCTGCATTAGCCACTTGCTCAGGAAAAGATGCAAGTGTGCCGGTGATTACACGTTGATTGGGCGTTGTGCCTTGTTGAATAATAGCAATAGGATGGTTTTTAGGGCAACCGTGCATAATCAAAGATTGACAAATTTTATCCAGACCTGACAGTCCCATGTAAAACACAATAGTCTGCCTAGGTGCTGATAATTGGGACCAGTTGAGATTGATTGAATTATCTTTAAGATGACCGGTAACAAAAGTACAGGACTGGGCATGGTCTCTATGCGTTAATGGAATGCCGGCGTAGGTTGCACAGCCAGAAGCTGCAGTGATACCCGGCACAATCTGAAAAGCAATGCCTTCTTCTACCAGTGTTTCAATTTCTTCGCCTCCTCGACCAAAAATAAAGGGATCGCCTCCTTTTAAGCGCACCACACGTTTTCCCTGCCTGGCTAGTGATGCCAGTAATTGATTAATAGAATGCTGGGGCAGGCTATGGTTTTGACGTTGTTTTCCAACATATATTTTTTCAGAGTCTCTGCGTGTTAAGTCTAGAATTTCAGCGGAAACCAGGCGGTCGTAAATAACCACATCGGCTTGCTGCATTAATCGTAAGGCTCTAAATGTCAATAAATCTGGATCTCCAGGGCCGGCTCCTACCAAATAGACCTCACCCTGGGTATCGGTATTTCCTGCTTTTGATAATAATATTTTAAGCTGGTTTTCCGCTTCTTGTTTTTTCCCTGAAAAAACAAGTTCGGCAATTCTACCCTGTAATATTTGCTCCCAGAAAATACGGCGTTGTGCAGGTTCCTGAATATGCTGCTTAACGGGTTTCCTGAATTTTTCAGCTAAACTGGCCAGTTGACCAAACGCAGGAGGAATAAGACTCTCTATTTTGGCTCTCAACAAGCGAGCTAATACCGGTGAAGTTCCGCCAGATGAAACAGCGGCAATAATCGGTGAGCGATCAATAATGGCAGGAAAAATAAAGCTGCATAGATCGGGGTTATCAACAACATTAACAGGGATATTCAATTCTGTCGCAGAGCTAGCCACTAAGGCATTAGTGATATTATTATTGGTGGCAGATACAATGAGTTGAAAGCCTTTGGCATCTGCTTTAGCGAATGATTTTTCTTTGATTATCAGTTGATGAGTGTCTTTCATGCTATTGACAGAACTACCTATTTGATGGGCAATAACAGTAATAATTGCACCTGCCCGGCTAAGTAATTCTATTTTACGCGAGGCGACTTTTCCGGCGCCGACCACCAAACAGTTACGTTTTTTCAGTTTAAAAAAAAGGGGAAAATAATCCATTGATATTGTTTAATTCTCGAATGCTGTTGAGGATGATATTATAAGCCACTGTAAAAGAGATTGAGTAAACAAAACATGGTCGAATTTGACTTAGAAATTGATGCCAGTGGTTTAAATTGTCCTTTGCCTTTGTTACGCTTAAAAAAAGGCTTAATGGAAATTGAACAAGGTGATATTGTTAAAATTATAGCAACAGATCCAGCGGCTCACCTGGATATTGGTGTTTTTACCGACCAGGTTGGGCATACAATTATTGAGTTTATCAAGGATGAAGACAAGCAAATTTTTTATATTAAAAAATAAAGTAGCCTCTTAAGTTATTGAAGAAAAAAGTGCCGCTTATTGATTTGTATGGATACAGATAATGACCCTGTGTTTAACAGGGTCAAATTCTAGTCATGTTGAAAGCGAGTGATTATTTTTAATTTCTATTTTTTACAGCGCACATAATCTACTTTAAGGCCGGCGTTTTTCATACGGGCAATGGCTTTGGTTTCAGCAACGATTGCTTTAGCTGCATTGACTGTAATCGCTTCCCCAACTTGAGCACCATCAGCATAGCCCTTGCATTCGAATGTTATTGCATAGGAAGCTGTGCTCATTAACATTAAAGCTAAACCAGTGAAAACATTTTTCATTTTAATACCTCTTTATGATTGTTAAATTAAAATCAGCCAAACATCAATGTTGGCTGTTGATTTTATTCTACACTTATTTAAATCGCTAATAAAATAGCATTTTTAGCTGCGTTGAGTTCTGGGTAAAAAAGTGCATCTTTCAAAATTTTTTAGAATAACGCTATCATATTTGCAGATATACTTCGCGCGGTCACGGATGCGGTTTTATAACGCGTTGATTTTTTGTTGATAGCAAGGCACTGAAACGGGCGCATAGCAGGCTACGCAACTGTTTCAGTAACGCAGTCTATCGGCAAAAATCAACCGATAGAAAACCGCATCCGTGACCGCGCGAAGTATATGCTGTGTGGTCTATAAATTATAAGCTGAAAATAAATAGACCAAAGTAAGCAATATTGGGCATTATAATACCTATATGTCTGTATTATCTTTTATAAAATCCAGATAAGATGTATTATCCGAAATATACAATTAGGAACGCGCACGGAATAACTTCGATAACTAGCGAAGGATTTTTATTCGTGTTCAAGGCGTACAAATGGGCGCATAGCAAG
>CAZDMC010000114.1:0-6460 GCA_964506335.1 uncultured Methylomarinum sp.
ACTTTTAATGCGAGTGTCTTCCAGTTTTGCCTGTTGTTTGATGTTGCTTTCTGACTGCCTGGCATAGCCAACGACTTTATAGGCTTTTTGTAGTTCAAGGTAGGCTTCAATGCCTGCAAGCATGAGGTTTTGCTCTTGTAAATTACGTTCTAACTGCTTCTGGCTGGTAGTTTTTTCGGCTCTGTCAATGGCGGCGTTTATTTTGCCAAAATCCCATACTTTTTGTTGGATGGTCAAGGTGGCACTGGCTGGGGCGAGTTCTGAATCATTACCAATATCACGGTCAATACTTTCAAGGCCAATCTGGCTTGTTATACTCACTTTAGGGAACCATTCCGATCGCTCCACTTTAATTTGTTCTTTAGTGGCTTCAACTTCACTGTCAACCAAATGAATCAGTTCGTGTTCTTGCAATAAGGTCTGTAAACTGAGTATTAAGTCTGAGTTGTGCTCGTTTGCATGGACATGACTTGCTGTCCACAGCATGGTTATAAGTATAAATTTGCCAGTTTGCATAGTTCACCCTGAATTTTATATGTCTTATAGTATAAATTTCAATTATAGAATGAATTTCCGTCAGGCGCGAGGATTTAATTATATTCGAAAGTTTGACCCAGGATTTTCGGAAAGATGAACTATTTTATTGCGAGTTGCTTTAAAACAAACCTAGCTGCACTTGTGCCACTTCTGACATCATTTCCCTGCTCCAGGGTGGGTCAAGCACTACTTCAACATTAACTGAACTAACACCAGGAAGGGCGCGAACTGATTTCTCAACATCACCTTGAATAACCGGACCCATACCACAGCCGGGTGCTGTTAAGGTCATTTTTATATAGACATCATTGCCTTCATCTGCTGGCTCAACATCACAGACATAAACCAAACCTAAATCTACAATATTAACGGGAATTTCAGGGTCATAAACGGTTTTCATCACTTCCCAACAGTTTTTTTCTACCCCTCTAGCATCCGTTTCAGAAACCAGTGTCTGTAGCGAATGGGGCTCTTTGCCTAATGCATCTGCATCAGTTCCGGCAATGCGTACCATGTGTCCATGCTCGGTTACTACGGTGTAGTTATCTCCTAGAGACTGGTGAATAGTTACTTCTTTGCCCTTGCTCAAGGTACCATGATTACCGTCTGGAATCATTACGATATTAACATCACGGCTTAGAATAATAGTTTCTCTTGTTGACATGTTGTTTAATTATTTGTTAAATGTTGCTGCATCAATTGTTTGCCCTGTGATGCCTATACTATCAGAGCTGAACAAATACTGGTAAACTTGAGTCAAACTATCCATAGCAGGTAATTTGCTTTTATCCTCAGCGGGGAATAGCTTTTTCCGAAGTGGAGAATTAATTGCGCCAGGGATCAATGTGTTGACTCGAATTTTCTGTTTTGATTCAAGTTCATTAGCCAATATTTTGGCAAAACCTTCCAGTGCTATTTTAGAAACGCCATAAGCACCGCTATAAGCTTTAGGATACCTAACCATTGAATCACTGGTAAAAACAATAGAGGCATGCTCACTTTTTTCTAGTACAGGGAGTAATACGCGAGATAATAGGAATGGAGCATTCAAATTGACATTAAGGGTATGTCCCCAGTCTTTAGTTTCATGAATTTGTATCGGGGTAAATGCGCTGAGTTCAACTGCAGAATGTAGTAAGCCTTGCAATGATCCATACGTTTTATCCAGTGTTACCGCAAGTTCTTGATACTGTACTTCATTAGCACCGGCAATATCAAAAGGATAAAGCGTCGGTTTAGGTGCACCCGATTCGACAATAACATCATAGATTTTTTCCAGTTTTGGAATGCTTTTATCCAGCAGTATTATATGTGCACCTTGTTGCGCTAAAGCCAGTGCGGCTGTACCACCTAAACCACCTCCCGCGCCGGTAATTAAAATAACCTGGTCTTTTAATGGCATGTTGCTGTTATCCATGAAGTTAATTGTTCGGGAGACTCAATTAAGGCATCGGCACCCCATGTATCAGGGGTGTCATCAGGTTTAAGATAGCCATAAACAGCGGCCAGGGTTTTCATGTTTGCATTTTTACCCGCATCAATATCATGCAGTGCATCACCAATATAGACGCATTCTTCAGGCTTGACATTAGCCAGCGAGCAAGCAGTAAATAAAGGTTCTGGATGAGGCTTAGTGTTGGCTGTCGTATCTCCGCTAATGATGCAGGCTGCACGTTCAGTCAAATTTAAAGCTTTCACCAGAGGCAGGGTAAACCGTTCTCTTTTATTAGTCACAATGCCCCATTTTAAGTTTAAAGATTCAATTGTCTCTAATGTTTCATTGATGCCTGAAAAAAATTGACTGAATTCAGCAATATTATGTTGGTAATGGTTCAGCATGGCTTCCAGTATTTTTTCCTGCATTTTCTGGTCTATATTTTTGCTGACACTGGTTTTGATCATTTCTGCGGCACCGAAAGAAATAAAAGGCTTGAGCTTGTTTTCAGCAATTTCCGCAAAGCCGTATTGCACTAATGCCTTGTTTAAGCAAGCAATAAGATCAGGTGCGGTATCAACTAAAGTGCCGTCAAGGTCAAATAGCACACAGGATAAATTAAAATCAGCTGGCATACTTAAGCGCGTTGAAACGCAGCAATATAATTGACATCAATATCTTTACCCAGCTTAAAGCGTTTATTAAAAGGGTTATACTCAATACCGATAATGGCTTTTAATTCAAGTCCGGCGTTTCTGGCTGTTTGACTTAATTCAGAAGGTTTGATGAAAGTTTTATATTCATGTGTGCCTTTAGGCACCATTTTTAAAAGATGTTCAGCAGCAACTATAGCGAGTAAATACGCTTTGGGAACGCGATTCAAAGTAGAGAAAAAAACCATACCACCCGGTTTAACCAAGGTTGCACAAGCAGAAATAATAGAACCAGGATCAGGGACGTGTTCCAGCATTTCCATACAGGTAACATGGTCAAAACTGGCCGGTTCCTGTTCCGCCAATGATTCTGCGCTGACTTTTTTATAGCGTGCATTAATACCAGATTCCAGTCCGTGTAACTCAGCGATATCAAGCAGATCTTCACTCAAATCTATGCCTAATGTATCAGCGCCCTTTTTTGCCAAGCCTTCGGTAAGAATACCTCCGCCACAGCCAACATCAACTATACGCTTGCCTTGAACATCGGCATAATCCTGAATAAAGCTGATTCGTAGTGGGTTAATATCATGCAAGGTTTTAAATTCACCTTGTGGATCCCACCAGCGTTCGGCTTGCGAGCCAAATTTATCAATTTCGTGTTGATGCACGTTTTCAACTATTGTCATAAGTCTAAGTCATTTGATAGAATTAATAGTCTACTATATCACTGGGTTATTCGCTATTGCTTGATAATCCTAGAAAATCAGTTGGGCGCGGATTTATAGTGCAAGACATTGGTTTTACAGGGCTTTAAAAAAACTTTAGCTTCACTCATAGGCTAAGTGGGTATTTTTTTGAAGTGCTGTGGAATCAATAGCTTGTGCTAGAAACCGTGACCCAACTGATTTTTCTAAAGGTGTGCTTAAGGTAACTCGCAATAAATAACCCACCAGATTGCGCAGGATTTTTGTTTGTCTTCAACTAATACAGGGATGTAGGTAGTACCTGAACGGAAAAGCAGGAAGTTGAACAAGTGAAGTGGTTACTCTTAACTGCCGGGATTCAGTTCACCCGAACCTCTAAAGCGCTGTACACTGATTTTTCCTTTTAATTTCTCAGCTTCAATCCTTGCTAACATCCCCCGCAGCTCCTTATTTTATCACTTCCCTTTTTATTCTCAGCCAAATCAAAGCGTTAGCCTGCCATCCTTGACATCAATATTAACCACATCACCAGCAACAATATCTCCTGCCAGTATTTTATTGGCCAAGGGGTTTTCTAATTGATTCTGAATGGCTCTTTTAAGCGGTCTTGCTCCATAAACCGGGTCAAAACCAGCTTCACCCAATAAATCCAGCGCAGAATCACTGATTGTTAAATTGACCTCTCTTTCCAGCAATCTACCTTTCAAAATATCAACCTGATTTTTGGCAATAGATCTGATTTGCGCCTGATCTAAGGGATGGAAAACCACTGCTTCATCAATTCTGTTAATAAACTCAGGCCTAAAGTGGCTTTCTACAATTTCCATGACCGCTGTTTTCATCACCTCATAATTATTTGTTCCTGCCAGTTCTTGAATACGATCCGAGCCCAGATTAGATGTCATCACAATCACTGTGTTTCTAAAATCAACGGTTCTACCTTGTCCATCAGTCAAGCGACCATCATCCAACACTTGTAACAATACATTAAAGACATCAGGATGTGCTTTTTCTATCTCATCCAATAAAATCACTGAATAAGGTTTTCTACGAATCGCTTCTGTTAGATAACCACCCTCTTCATAACCGACATAACCCGGAGGTGCGCCAATCAAACGAGCCACTGAATGTTTTTCCATAAATTCAGACATATCAATACGCACCATGGCTTCATCGGTATCAAACATAAATTCAGCCAATGCTTTACATAATTCAGTTTTACCTACACCGGTAGGCCCCAAAAACATAAATGAACCATTGGGTCTGTTGGGGTCAGATAACCCTGCTCTTGAACGGCGTATAGCATTACTCACTGCAGTTATCGCCGGTTCTTGTCCTACTACTCTTTTACTTAATTGTTCTTCCATTCGTAAAAGTTTGTCTCGCTCCCCTTCCATCATTTTAGTGACAGGAATGCCTGTCCATTTTGAAACCACTTCTGCAATTTCTTCTTCGGTGACTTTATTTCGCAACAAGGTCATATCTTGCATTTCTGCCAACGAAGCTAAATCCAGCTCCTTTTCCAGTTTGGGAATTTCGCCATATTGCAGTTCTGACATCAAGGCCAGGTCATTACTTCGGCTTGCTGTTTCCAGTTTTATTCTGGCTTGTTCCAGCTTTTCCTTGATAGATGCTGAACCTTGTAATGCGGCTTTTTCTGCTTTCCAGATTTCTTCAAGATCTGAAAATTCTTTTTCCAGTTCTGAAATTTCTGATTCTAAAATTTTCAAGCGCTTGATTGAGGCATTATCACTTTCATTTTGTAATGCTACCTGTTCAATTTTTAATTGAATCAAACGCCTGTCTAATTTATCCATTACTTCTGGTTTGGAATCCATTTCCATGCGGATGCGACTGGCGGCCTCATCAATTAAATCAATGGCTTTATCAGGTAATTGCCGATCCGAAATATAGCGATGCGAAAGGGAAGCGGCTGCAACAATAGCAGGATCGGTAATATCAACACCATGATGTACTTCGTAGCGTTCTTTTAAACCCCGCAAAATAGCAACGGTGTCTTCAACACTGGGTTCATCGACCTGCACTTTTTGAAAACGGCGTTCTAAAGCCGCATCCTTTTCAATATACTGGCGATATTCATCTAATGTGGTTGCACCGACACAATGTAATTCGCCTCTAGCCAGTGCAGGTTTTAACATATTGCCGGCATCCATGGCGCCTTCTGCTTTACCGGCACCGACCATGGCATGCAGTTCATCAATAAACAAAATGACTTGTCCTTCCTGTTTAGCGACATCATTTAAAACTGCTTTTAAGCGTTCTTCAAATTCACCGCGAAATTTTGCACCCGCAATTAATGCAGCCATATCTAGTGATAATAACTGCTTACCTTTAATACCTTCTGGGACTTCGCCATTGACAATACGTTGTGCCAAACCTTCGACAATAGCCGTTTTACCTACACCGGGTTCACCGATTAAAACAGGATTGTTTTTAGTTCTACGTTGTAATACTTGAATGGTGCGACGTATTTCGTCATCTCTGCCAATGACTGGATCAAGCTTACTTTGTTCTGCCAATTTGGTCAGGTTAATAGTGTATTTTTTTAAAGCTTCTCTTTGATCTTCGGCATTGGCATCATCAATTTTTTGCCCGCCTCGCATATTATCAATCGCTTCGGTGATAGCTTGTTTATTGACCCCGAACTTTTTTAAAATGCTTTGTAAATTGCCTTTTATTTCACAGGCGGCCAATAAAAATAATTCACTGGAAATAAATTTGTCCTGGCGTTTTTGAGCCAGTTTATCGGTTAAATTCAACAGTCGTGATAGCTCACTGGATAACTGTACATCTCCGCCCGAACCCGATACGGTCGCTAATCGGTCAATCTCTTGCACAATATCAATGCGCAGGGAATTGGTATTGACACTATTTTGAATCAATAAGGGTTTAACACTACCACTTTCCTGATCTAACAAAGTCAGCATGACATGCAGGGGTTCTATAAATTGCTGATCTTTCCCCAATGCCAGACTTTGCGCATCAGCGAGTGCCTGTTGAAATTTACTGGTCAGTTTATCTAATCGCATACTGAATACCTCATTTAATTTATTATTTTTAATATGGGGAATGGCAGGCCAGTTTTCAAGTTAGCCATGTAACATAGC
>CAZDMC010000115.1:0-6457 GCA_964506335.1 uncultured Methylomarinum sp.
ATATTTTCAGTGGTTTCGTTAACATGCCAGCCTAATTCAGCAATTCGCTGAATACCGTCTTCAGTAAAGCTGAGATCAATACCTTCTGTTTTTAATAATGCCTGGTATTGTTCAGTTAAAGAGGCATCCGGTTCCGTCAAAATACGCACAAAATCATCAGCAGATAGCGCGTTTAGTTCTACTCGAATAGGAAAACGTCCCTGTAATTCAGGAATTAAATCAGAAGGCTTGGTTAAATGAAAAGCGCCAGAAGCAATAAATAAAATATGATCTGTCTTTATCATGCCATATTTGGTGCTGACCGTACTGCCTTCAACCAAAGGCAATAAATCACGCTGTACGCCTTCACGGGAAACTTCACCGCCACCACCGCCCAGTTCTGAACGCTTACAGACCTTGTCTATCTCATCCAGGAAAACAATGCCATTTTGTTCTACCGCTTCAACCGCAGATAATTTAATATCATCGTCATTAATCAGTCTTGAAGCTTCTTCTTCCTGCAGGGCTTTAAGTGCCTCTGAAACTTTTAATTTACGGGTTTTGGTTTTATCATTGCTGAGATTTTGAAACATACCTTGCAATTGATTAGTCATGTCTTCCATACCGGGGGGTGCCATAATTTCCACACCCATCGACGGTGCTTTTAAATCAACCTCAACTTCTTTATCATCTAAATCACCTTCGCGTAATTTTTTACGCATTTTTTGTCGGGTAGACGCTTCAGAATCAGAAATCATACCGGCTTCTGCTGCTGGCAATAGAATATCCAACACCTTTTCTTCGGCGGAATCAGCCGCTCGGTTTTGTACTTTTTCCATTTCTGACAGTCGGTTCATTTTTACTGCGGTATCAACCAGGTCGCGGATAATGGATTCAACATCACGACCCACATAACCTACCTCAGTAAATTTAGTGGCTTCCACTTTAATAAAGGGGGCGTTAGATAAACGGGCTAAACGTCGGGCAATTTCAGTTTTACCTACCCCGGTTGGGCCGATCATTAAAATATTTTTGGGGGTGATTTCATCTCGCAATTCTTCAGCAACACGCATTCTGCGCCAGCGGTTACGCAGAGCTATGGCAACAGAGCGCTTGGCACTGGACTGACCAATAATATGCTTGTCCAATTCACTTACAATTTCTTTAGGTGTCATTTTGCTCATTCTAATTACTCTTGAGTGTTATTGGGTTCAGCATCTAATTCTTCAATGCGTAAATTGTGGTTGGTATAAATACAAATATCAGCGGCTATATTTAATGATTTTTCTACAATTTCTCTTGCGCTTAAATCTGTATTTTCCAGTAATGCGCGCGCTGCGGACTGGGCAAATGCCCCCCCAGAACCAATAGCCATCAGATCATATTCAGGCTCAATCACATCGCCGGTACCGGATAAAATGAGTGATGTTTTGGCATCGGCAATAGTCAGTAATGCCTCAAGCTTTCGCAAAGCACGGTCTGTACGCCAGTCTTTTGCCATTTCAACAGCAGCTCTGATTAGATTGCCCCGATGTTTTTCAAGTTTTCCTTCAAAATGTTCAAATAAGGTGAAGGCATCGGCTGTAGCGCCGGCGAATCCAGCAATGACTTTGCCATGATAGAGACGACGAACTTTACGTGCATTGCCTTTCATAACGGTATTTCCTAAAGAAACCTGACCGTCACCCCCGATTACCACTTTGTCGCCACGGCGAACAGAAAGTATTGTTGTGCCTCTGAAACTCACTTTGTACCTATTTTTAAGAATAATTAAACTTAGCAATTTTACATGGTATTGCTACAATATGGGATTTTAATCGCATATTTAAAGTATAAAATGGATGTTATCCAACAAATTTCTAACGAATTGGCCGTTAATATCAAACAAGTCATTGCTGCAGTGACTTTGTTAGACGAGGGAGCAACCGTTCCTTTTATTGCACGCTATAGAAAAGAAATAACCGGCAGTCTCGATGATATTCAGTTACGCACACTGGATGAGAGACTGATTTATTTACGCGAATTAAACAGTCGTAGAGAGACTATTCTTGAAAGTATTGCCTCTCAAAATAAATTAACACCTGCTTTAGAAAATGCCATTAAGCAAGCCGAGACCAAAACCTTATTAGAAGATTTATATCTGCCATATAAGCCCAGGCGCAGAACTAAAGCGCAGATGGCCAGAGAAGCTGGTTTAGAGCCATTGGCTAATAAAATTATTGATGATCGACGTGTTATTCCAGAACAATTAGCCGTAGCCTATATTGATCAGGATAAAAACATTAATGATGTAAGCTCAGCTCTGGAAGGCGCAAAGCAAATTATTATGGAAAGTTTAGCGGAAGATGCTGAACTGCTAAACAAATTTCGTGAGCGGATCTGGAATACTGGCATTCTTAGTTCAACGGTTAATAAAAATAAAGAAGCTGCTGCTATCAAATTTAAAGATTATTTTGATTACCAGGAAGCTATTAATAAAATCCCCTCACATCGCGCTCTGGCTTTATTTAGAGGCCGCAATGATGATTTGCTCTCTTTAACGTTAAAATCAGGCCTTGATGATAAAGAACAGCATCAACGCTGCGTACAAGGGGTGGCTCGTCATCTTGAAATAACCGACACATCAAAACCTGCGGATGCATGGTTGTCTGAAGTAGCTCGTCTGGCCTGGAAAATTAAATTATTTACCCGGATTGATCTGGACTTAAAACTACGTTTACGGGAAGCGGCAGAACTTGAAGCGATTAAAGTGTTTGCCAATAATCTAAGGGACTTATTATTGGCAGCACCGGCGGGTCAAAAAATCACTATGGGGCTTGATCCTGCTATACGAACCGGTGTCAAAGTAGCGATAGTTGATGCCACAGGAAAATTTTTAGCTCACGACACGCTTTATCCTCATGCCCCAAAAAATCAATGGGATTCATCTATCAGCGCTTTGGCAAAACTGATTCAGCAATATCAGGTTGATTTAGTCAGTATTGGAAATGGTACGGGTTCGAGAGAAACTGATCAACTGGTCGCCGATTTAATGAAGCGACATAAAAACCTTTCATTCAAAAAAATGATAGTTTCTGAAGCAGGTGCCTCTGTTTATTCAGCCTCTGAACTTGCCAGTAAAGAATTTCCTGACCTGGATGTGACGATTCGTGGTGCTATTTCCATTGCCCGGCGTTTACAAGATCCGCTGGCAGAACTGGTAAAAATTGAGCCAAAATCCATCGGTGTTGGACAATATCAGCATGACGTTAATCAGCTACAATTACTTAAAAGTTTAAACAGTGTTATTGAAGATTGTGTTAATGCAGTCGGGGTTGATATCAATACCGCATCCGCTTCTCTGCTTAAACAGGTCTCTGGAATATCAGCCAGTATCAGTGAAAATATTGTGGTATTCCGTAATGAAAACGGACCTTTCAAAAACCGCAAACAACTGAAAAAAGTGCCTCGCTTAGGTGACAAGGCCTATCAACAAGCCGCCGGCTTTCTGCGTATTATGTCAGGCGATAATCCTCTGGATGCATCGGCAGTACACCCAGAAACCTACCCTGTAGTTAATGCTATTATCAGTGATACCGGTAAAACGATTAGTGAATTAATCGGACAAAGTCAGTTTTTACGCAACTTAAATGCAGCTAATTATACTGATGACACATTTGGGCTCCCCACTATTACCGACATTCTTCAAGAACTTGAAAAACCAGGACGAGATCCTCGGCCTGAATTCAAAAGTGTGCAATTTAAAGAAGGTATTGAAACTATTAAAGATTTGCAACCAGGTATGATGCTGGAAGGAGTCATCACCAATGTGGCTAATTTTGGTGCTTTTGTAGATATTGGTGTCCATCAGGATGGTTTAGTACATATTTCTCATCTTGCCGATGTTTTTGTAAAAGACCCTAGAGATATAGTAAAAACAGGAGAAATGGTCAAAGTCAAAGTGCTGGAAATAGATGTTGAGCGTCAGCGCATTGCTTTATCTATGAAGAAAAATGAGGATATTCCTCGAGCTAAGCCTGTTGATAATAAATCAAAGCAGCGCACTAACCATGCAAAAGCCAGACAACAAACAAACTCAGCAGGAACAATGGCTAATGCGTTTGCTAAAGTGCTTAAAAGTTAGGCGCTTCTTAAATATTATCTAAGGTACCAGAGTTTAATAATCAACTATACTTAATGTTTAAATAAATTCATTAAAGGTTATTGAATGAATGCTAAATCAATAGCAAGTCAGGTCAGATCATTATTTTCATTGCCAGAGGTGGCTTTGAGAATCAATGAAGCCCTTGATTCTGACAAACCATCTAATGATGATCTGGAAGAAATTATTATTAGTGACCCTGCCTTAACCACAAATATTCTTAAAATTGTTAATGGTGCTTATTTTGGATTTCCGGCAAAGATAGATACGGTATCCCGTGCGATAACCATTATAGGGCATAAAGAATTAAGGAATTTAGTGCTAACAACTTCTGTTACTACCAGTTTTAAAAAAATACCTGCTGAATTGATAGATATGAATATTTTTTGGTATCACAGTGTGACCAGTGGTGTATTAGCAAGAATCATCGCCAAAGAACTCAAATATGCTGAATATGAACGCCTGTTTATAGGTGGTTTATTACATAGCGTAGGACGGCTGATCTATATTATGCAATGTCCAGAACAGGCAAGAGAGATACTCGAACTTAAAGATCAGGGTGAAGATGCCATGATTATTGCTGAACAACAATTATTAGGCTTTACTTATGCAGAATTAGGGGCGGAATTTTTAAAACAATGGGAGTTACCTGCCAGTATTTGGCAAATGATTGGACAGCATCTTGATCCATTAAAAGCAGGTGAATTTACTAAAGATGCCTGCATTTTGCATATTGCAGCTAAAATTGCCAGTAGCATTGAACCCTGCGCAAAGCATGATTTTGATTTTGAAGAACTTGAACCCCATTTTCAACAAGGTGTAATAGACTATTTAAAAATAACACCCAATAAAATGGATTATTGTATTAGTGAATCAAATATGCAAGCTTTTGAAATACTTTCGGTAATAACGCCTGGCACTGTAACTATTTATTGATTTCGACTGTTTTAGTGCTCCGTCAATGTTATATTGACGAGTAAAATGATAGCTCGTCATTCTTACGTGCTCTTAGAACCTGAACAGGTTCTAAGCAGGAATCTATGCTTTTATCGCAATGGATTCCCAATAAAAGACTTAGGGAATGACAGTTCTTGTGAATTTACATTAACCGTCAATATAACATTGATGGACTACTAGCATGGGGAAAGCAGTGATTATATTCATCTCAAATATACCCTGGCTTTAGCATGTAGTTTAGCCGTTTCATTATGAAAACGAGTGCGCAAATAAATTAAAAACCCAAAATAACTGAGTAATAAAAACAGATAAAAAGGTTGTACAGACAAAAAATTCACCAGATTACTAAAAAAACCGGGTAAAATAAAATTCATTACTTTTGAAAGGATCAGGGTCAAACTGGATGCATCAGCTGGTATGGATATAGGACTTAGTAATGCCGCTATAACTAATAATGCCAATGTTGACTCAACCATGACCCGGTACAGGCTTTTACGAAAACCAATAAATTGCTTCGCTTCTTCCAGTAGATTTATTCTTGCTGAATTGCCTTTTTTGATGCGTTTTAACCTTACGTTTATTTTCTTTTTGCTAGCGGCTGAAGGCTTCTTTGTGCTCACAATATCAAAATCTTCAGGTATATTGCCTGGTGCATAACCGGCGATAGCATGATCAATACGATGAAAAACGGAGTCATGAATTTTTACTTTTTCAGTACCGATTTCAGCATTCAGTTCAGCAATATCTCTTGGCTGATAACGATAATAGGCACCAAAACCACTGCGCGAATCATACAAGCGTCCCAACTCATTGGATTGTGCAGTTACTTGCTCAAAAACATCTTGCTGAAATACCAGACCTGTTTGTTGTGCTTTAGCCATCAT
This sequence comes from uncultured Methylomarinum sp., assembly GCA_964506335.1. Lineage (GTDB taxonomy): Bacteria > Pseudomonadota > Gammaproteobacteria > Methylococcales > Methylomonadaceae > QPIN01. The sequence goes on from CAZDMC010000115.1 coordinate 5,962, forward strand.
CCATTGTAGCGCTACATTAGACATGCCTGACCTGGGATAAGCACCGCCAACGTTAGAATGTACGCCAGAAAACCAGACCTGTTCACTAATATTAGCCCGGCTATCTTTCCAGATTCTAGGCTTAAAAGTTTCTCTTTGATCATCAATGGCCAATGCCTGATAAGCATATTCAATCTGCTTATTGACTCGGTAGCTGTAGAATTTATGGGCACAAAAAGGTAGAGAATCGCTTAACTTATCTACCTGCTGAAAAAATTTCTCTAGTAGCCATGGTCCATCCTGTGGAAAACCCAAAGCGGATACTGTATCCCAGACACCCAGAAATTTTATTTGTAAATTGCCATCAGGTGCATAATCAGGGTGATGAAAAGCCCTATTTCCTTTAAATTCCTTGGCTGCTTTAGCATTTTTACGCCGGCCCTCATACAATTTAAAGATATCGTTCATTAAATCGTCAGTCGCTTTAGGGTTGCCTTTTACTTCAGGATATTTAGTT
>CAZDMC010000116.1:0-6419 GCA_964506335.1 uncultured Methylomarinum sp.
TTGCTCTTGAACAAAATTAAGGGCAATCTGAGCAATTACAGATTACGCTGAGTAGATACAAAATAAGCTAAGGAATTGTCCGTGAATAAATTGAATATATCGCATCTCATCTGCAGGCCATCATGGGCCGAGCTTCAATCTCAAAATCCTCAGGGTAACTCGCTATGTCTACGGTTTTGTTCAATCAGATCGAGCGTCAATATGAGCGCGAAAACAGCCCATTTATTGATAGATAACGGCTAATGTTTGAAAGATCCATCGTTTATTTTGCCTATTTATTAAAAGGGTCGCCCTATTACACTCAGAGCAAGCGATTTTTTTATAATTTGCTAGAAAACCCAGAAAGCAGAATGAAATCATATTTTGATCTTTTTATGATTGTTCTGGTGATGCTCAGTGTGTTTTTTCTGGTTTACAGTGTTGAGAACAAGCTGGGTGAAATAGGCGAAATTTTTGAGCAAGTGGTTGTTTTTATTTTTATTAGTGAATACTTATTAAGAGCCTGGCTATATTCTGATTCGCATCGCATCATTATTGATGATTATGAAAAATCACAATATTTACATACCCGGTTTCTGCTATTCAAATCGCTAAAACAGGTTTTAGCTAAAAAACTGCAATACATGTTCTCTGTTGTTGCCATTATTGACCTGTTAGCCATATTGCCGAGTTACCGGCCACTAAGAATCTTGCGAATACTGCTTATTTTTCGCTTATTTAAACTGTTTCGTTATTCCAGTAGTATCAAGATTTTTTCAGAAGTCATTGCCAGCAAACGCTTTGAATTAATAACGCTGGCCATTTTTATGGGGTTTCTGGTTTTTATTGCCAGCATTGCCATTTATTTATTTGAAAATAAGACCAGTGGTGGGCAAATTCGTCATTTATACGATGCTTTTTATTGGTCTGTAGTTACCATTTCTACCGTGGGTTATGGTGACATTACACCACAAACCGTGGGTGGCAGACTGGTTACGGTAGCACTGATTTTAACAGGGCTGGGTGTGCTATCGTTCTTTACTTCAATCATTGTTGCGGCCTTTAACGACAAAATGCATAGCTTGCGCGAAAACAGAACCTATTCAGAACTCAGCCGCTATAAAGATTTTATTATCCTTTGTGGATTTGGCCGTGTGGGACAAGAGATTGCCCGGCAATTTGCCAAAGATAAGCAGTTCTTTATTATTATTGATAAAGATGAAAAAAATATTTTTCTGGCCAAACAACAAGGCTATTTATTTATTCATAATGATGCCAGTAAAAATGCAGTATTAATTAATGCCGGCATTACTCGGGGTGCCACTGCTGTTTTATGTACCACAGGGAATGATGTAGCCAATGTTTATATTACCCTGACCAGTCGCTATCTGAATCCTGAAATTAATATTATTTCCAGAGCAAACAGGCAAGATAATGTTAAAAAACTATATCAGGCAGGCGCTAATAATGTTATCCAACCTTTTGAAATAGCCGGTCTACTGGCCGCCGAATACATCGGGCAACCGGTTGCTTTTGAAGCTATCTTGGGTATTTTGCAAGAGCAAAAACAGGTGTCTATGGAAGCATTAGTTATTCATCCCGAATGTTTTTTAGAAAACATGGAAATCGGTAGTATAGATTTTGAGAAAAGAAAACTGACTCTGATCGGGGTTATCAGTAGCCATAAAGATCACCAAAAACATCGCAATCGCTACCAGGTAAAAAACCAGCATTTTTATTTTAATCCGGAAGCTCATTTTGAATTATTGGCAGAGGATATACTGGTGGTTTTAGGCCGGGAATACTCAATTGAGCACTTTCAGGATCAAATTGAGAAAAGCAGGTTGCTGTAAGATGAAAAAAATCGCTGTGTTTGGTTATAACCGATTATCATTTGAAGCCACTTCAAGACTGGATACTGATTTACATGATATTGTGGTGATAGAAACTGATTCTGAATTGGCGGCAGTGGCCCAGCAAAAAGGTTATAAAACGGAGAGCATAGATTTTCGCGATGATGAAGCACTTAAATCACTGGGCATAGGCCGAGATATTCATAGTGTATTTTGCTTTCTGGAAGATGATTCTAAAAATATATTTTTAACCCTGTCTGCGCGGGCACTGGATCCCAAACTGAATATTATTGCTGTAGTGGGAGCGCCACAATCTGGGGAAAAGCTAATAGCTGCCGGTGCTGATAAAATTATCGACCCCTATCAAATTTGTGGACAAAAAATACACAAGCTGATAAAAAAACCCGATATTACCAATATTATTGAACATACTGTGTTTGGGCGCGACGATTTACATATCGCAGAAATTATTATCCCAAAAAACAGTGTGTTAGAAAACACCACGACCCATACATTGGTAAGCAAGGACAAGCATAATGTAGTGCTACTCGGTATTGTGGATAAAGAATTAGGCGAAGAATTGCATTTTGTGACAGGTGAGAAAGACCATAAACTGGATGCAGGCGATATACTGGTAGTATTAGGCTCTTCGCGGGAAATTAACGCATTTAAAAAAGAAGTTTATCATGTTTCAACTGATTAAATTTAATCCTCGTACCTGGTTTTTACTGGGCTTTTTAAGCTGTTTTTTGATGCTGGCAACCGGTGCCTATTTTCAGTTTGTAGAAGAACTGGAACCTTGTCCATTATGTATTTCCCAAAGAATCATGATCTTGACTACAGGCATTATTTTTCTTATAGCGGCCATACATAATCCTGAAAATTGTGGCTTAAAAGCTTATTCTATACTAGGTACAATGACCGCTTTGATCGGTGCAGGCATTTCAATTCGCCATGTATGGATACAAAATTTACCGCCAGACCAGGTGCCCGAATGCGGCCCTGGGCTTGAATATATCTTTGAACATTTTCCTCTAATAGATACTATCAAGCTAATGCTGAATGGCACAGGAGATTGCGCTGAGATATTATGGACATTTTTAGGAATAAGCATTCCAGGCTGGACTCTAGTGGCCTTTTTAGGATTAGCGGCATTAAGTTTGTTACAGCAATGGAATTCACCCAAATATATAGAATAGGTAAAATCAGATGAAAAAAATTATTTTGACAAGTTGTTTTCTATTATCTTGCACAGTGAATGCTGTTGAAATCGGTGCCTTACAACAGGTGATAGCTGGAAGCCAAAGGTCTGAACAACACAAAAACCGCGATCAATTTCGTCACCCCTTGCAAACACTTAATTTTTTTGAAGTGGAGTCGACGATGGCAGTGGTTGAAATATGGCCGGGAGGAAAAGCTTGGTATACAGAAATTTTAGCGCCTTATCTTAAACAAAAAGGTACTTTTTACGCAGCCCAATTTGCTGCAAACTCGGGAATTCCTTATTTCACAAAAAGCCTAAAACAATTTAAGCAAAAAATGAGTGCCGACCCAGACAGTTACAGCAATGTCATTATTACTACACTGCAAGCGCCTAATTCCATTGAGATTGCACCCAAGAATTCTGCGGATAGAGTATTAACATTTCGTAACGTCCATAATTGGATGAAAGCAGGTCAGGCAGAAACTGTTTTCAAAGCAATGTATCAGGCTTTAAAACCAGGAGGAATATTAGGTGTTGTAGAACACCGAGCAGCCAGTAATAGCACACAAGATTCTCAGGCTATTTCAGGCTATGTTACTGAATCTTACGTGATTAATTTGGCAGAAAAAGCAGGGTTCAAGTTAGTCGCCTCATCTGAAATAAATGCTAATCCAAAAGATACGGCTAATCATCCCAAAGGCGTGTGGACGCTTCCGCCCACTTTAAGATTAAAAGAACAGGATAAGGAAAAATATTTAGCGATCGGTGAAAGCGACCGGATGACGCTTAAATTTATAAAACCTTGAGCCAAAACAGGCCATATCACACACTTTATACACACCGATGTTTTTTCTTCACAAGATAACATACAGAAAACTAAGGTATTTTTTTAATAAACAATAAGCTGTTGATTAATATAGATATTAATAATTGTATCAAAATTGAACAATCTAAATAAAAGCCAGTTAAAACGGGGATTAAGCGTGTTTTTAAAGTACTAATCCACAGAGTTATCCACAGCTTCTGTGGTTAACTTTATTCTTCAATAACACTAAGCACTTAACAGCGTTTCATCAAAAAATAATCACATTTAATGGCTAACTCTACCCATAAGTCTCTGTCGATATTTAAAATAGCCATTCCTCTTCCTGTTAATCACTTATTTGACTATCTAGCACCGGAAAACGGACATGATATTACCGCAGGGTGCCGCGTTTTAGTGCCTTTTGGGAAATCTAAAAAGGTAGGCTTTGTGGTGGAACAGACCAACAACAGCACGATTAAAATGGATCGATTAAAATCCATTCTGGAAATATTAGATAGCCCCTCTTTACTCAGTGAAAAGGATTTTCAATTATTACAGTGGGCCAGTGATTATTACCATTATCCCTTGGGTGAAGTATTGAATACTGCGTTTCCAGTTTCCCTTAGAAAAGGCAAACTGGCCATACTGGCTCAAGAAAAACATTATATTCTAAGCAAAAAAGGCCAATGCATTAACCCCGAACAACTCATACGCACGCCTAAACAGAAAAAAATTTTCGAATTATTTTTAGCGCCCACAAAAAGCTTGGCACCAGCAGCGCTCACTGAATTTGATAAAAACTGGCGCCCAGCTATTAAAGCATTGATGGAAAAAGAGTTAATTGCTACCGAGTTACGGCTAAAAACAACCGTCAAATCAAATGCAGTAACAGAACCGCCATTAATTGCCAACCAACAGCAAAGTGAAGCCATTGATCAATTATCCAATCGCTTAAACAATTTTTCTGTTTCTTTACTCGAAGGGGTTACTGGCAGTGGTAAAACCGAAGTGTATATGCAAGTTATTCAAAAAGTATTGGATAAAGCACAGCAAATCATTGTGTTGTTACCCGAAATAACTTTAACACCTCAATTAGAAAACCGTTTTAGAAAACGCTTTAGCGTTGCCATTTCAATATCGCATTCCAAATTAACCGAAGTCCAGCGACACAGTGCCTGGTTGGAAATGCAGCAAGGCCATAGTGCCATTCTTTTAGGGACTCGTTCGGCATTGTTTACCCCACTAAAAAACCCCGGACTTATTATTCTGGACGAAGAACATGATACTTCTTTTAAACAACAGGAAGGTTTTCGTTTTTCTGCACGCGATCTGGCAATTATGCGTGGCAAATTTTTAAATACACCGGTGATATTAGGCACGGCAACGCCTTCACTGGAAAGTTTGCACAATGTTGAGAAAAAGCGTTATCAATTATTGCAACTCTCAGACAGAGCCGGAATCGCCATTAAACCTGAGTTTTTATTATTTGATATTCGCAATAAAAAACTACAGGATGGACTTTCAGAGCCACTGATAGCCTTAATCAAAAAAACACTGGCTAAAAAAGAACAGGTGTTACTGTTTTTAAATCGCAGAGGCTATGCGCCAGTGTTAATGTGTCATAGCTGTGCCTGGGTTGCACGATGTCATCAATGTGATACTAATATGGTGGTTCATTATGACGAAAAAGTGTTACGTTGTCATCATTGTGGCTATCAACAAAGGCTATTTCAGCAATGCCCTGCCTGTAAAACCAGCGAATTAAAGCCTCTCGGCCTGGGTACAGAACGGGTTGAAAAAACTTTACATGAGCTCTTTCCAAAACAAAAAATAATCCGTCTGGATAGAGATTCAACTCAGCGAAAAGGCGCACTTGAAAATCATCTTGAGCAAATTAATCAGGGTAAAACAGATATTATTCTGGGCACTCAAATGCTGGCCAAAGGCCATCATTTCCCTAATGTTACTCTGGTGGCTATTCTGGATGTCGATAGTGGCTTGTTCAGTATAGATTTTCATGCTTCAGAAAAACTGGCACAACTCATCATTCAGGTAGCAGGCAGAGCAGGCCGGGCAGAAAAACCAGGGCGAGTTATTTTACAAACCCGACAACCGAACCACCCCTTATTATCTATATTACTTAAAGACGGATACCAGCAATTTGCCAGGACGGCTCTGGCAGAAAGGCAGCAAGCAAATCTGCCTCCTTTCAGCTTTCAGGCCTTATTAAGAGTCTATGCAAAAAACCCAGAGGATCCGCAAATTTTTTTTAACAGCGTTAATCATTTGATTCAAAATCTAAAATCCACAAATACCCAGGTACTCGGCCCTGTTTCCGCACCGATGGCAAAACGAGCCGGTTATTTTCGTTTTCAGTTATTACTGCAAAATGCCAAAAGAAAAGGACTGCAATCTTTTTTAACGGAATTGATACCGCAGTTATATCAGCTAAAAGAATCCCAAAAAGTGCGCTGGTCAATAGATGTTGACCCTGTTGATTTATATTAGGTTATATACTGTTCAGCAATGCAAATGTCTTTTTAATTTATTAGTATTATCACAAATAATAAGCAGACTG
>CAZDMC010000117.1:0-6384 GCA_964506335.1 uncultured Methylomarinum sp.
CTGTTTCAGAAGCCTGATAAACCAACAACCTACACCCTTGGCAGAATCATGGTGAATAGTTACAATTTAAAAACAAAAAAGCCTGTTTCATCATCAGAAGAAGCAGGCTTTTTGTCATACATCTATTTAAGGTAAATTCATCATTCTTCTTTTTTAAACTCACCTTCTATCACATTACCTTGTTCTTTTTGCTGTGGCGGTCTTTGAAAAGGCGAACCGGAATGCATTTTAATTAATTTATTTTCAATCACATACTGAGCAAATTTCCTGCGCAGTTGTGGAATTAAACAGGCAAACCCTAAAACATCAGTAAAAAACCCAGGGGTTAGTAACAATGCCCCACCCACTAATAAGATGGGCCCTTCAATCATTTCATAAGCAGGCATCTGACCTTTCGCCAAATTAGCCTGAAAACGCTGCCAGGTAGCAAGCCCCTGCCATCTAAGCAACCAGCCACCTAAAATCGCAGTAAAAACGACTAATAATACAGTCGGAACCACGCCAACAATCCCTCCTATCTGTAGTAACAAATAAATTTCCACAAAAGGAACGACTAAAAAAAACAGAAAAACAATATGTGCTATTTTCATTTCTACCTCCAGCTATCGTAGTGTGTGCTGCAATAGTACAAGCAAACTTCTTTATTTTCTTGGATAATGGTCATTTTAAAACAATTTATGCCAGTAATGCACCAAATTATTCTTTGTAGCTGTCCTGATCAAAAAACAGCAGGACACATTGCAGAGCACATGATAAAACATCGGTTAGCCGCCTGCGTTAATATTGTTCCAGGTATTACTTCAGTCTATCAATGGCAAGGTAAACTAGAATCTGCACAAGAACATTTGCTTATTATTAAGTCACATTCTGACAAATATCAAGCAATAGAAACCAAAATCAAACAAATTCACCCCTATGAACTTCCCGAAATTATCGCTGTCCCTATTGAGCACGGCCTTCCTGAATACCTGCAATGGATAGATACATGTCTTTCTACAAAATAATTTTTATTAGCTTTTTTATTGTTTTTTCGCAACACATTCAGGCATTAGGTACTGACGATTTATTAGCGCCCGAACAAGCATTCAAGGTTTCTGCTCAAGCTATTTCTGCTGATCAGCTTGAAGTTAGCTGGGATATTGCTGACGGTTATTATTTGTACCGTAATAAAACAAGTATCATTTCGCAATCAGAAAAAATACAGCTGGGCACTCTGGATATGCCCACAGGAAAAACTAAACATGACGAGTTTTTTGGTGATGTAGTCATACACCGAGGTCAATTAAAAGTCCTGGTACCTATTATTAACCAACAGGCTTTATCTTCCTTAGATATTCTGGTCGGCTACCAAGGCTGTGCAGATATTGGTATTTGCTATCCTCCGCAAAAAAAGACCTTTTCTATTAGCCTGCCCAAGGCAGAGCTATCCGAGGTCAATACATCAAAAATCGACCCGATCAGTCAACTATTTAGCGGATTTAAAGACTTAAAACTCAACCTTTTTCAAGATGACCCTCTGCTTCCGGCAGAACAGGCTTTTCAGTTTTTTGCCACCGTTAAAGATGCTCACACCCTGCGCGTCAACTGGATGATTGCTGAAGGCTATTACTTATATAGAGATAAAATAAAACTTAGCCTAAAAAATTCAAAAAATATTCAACTGGGTGCTTTTAATATCCCACAAGGCAAACCTTATCACGATGAAGCATTTGGTAACGTACAAATTTTTCATAATGAGCTTAGCTTTGATGTGCCTTTGTTGAGAACAACTAAAACCGCCGAAACACTCAGTTTATTAGCTAATTTTCAAGGCTGTGCAGACCTCGGAGTCTGCTATCCGCCGATGGAAAAAACAGAAGAAATACAAATCCCTGTTGCTTCTCAGCTCACTGGGCAAAACAACTCAGCGCAGTCTACCAAGCCGAACTTATCAGAGCAGAATCAAATTTTCCAGTCATTAAAAAGTGATTCTTTAGCCTTAACCTTACTCAGTTTTTTCGGCTTTGGACTGTTATTGGCCTTTACACCCTGTATTTTCCCGATGATCCCTATTTTATCCGGGATCATTGTAGGTCAAGGGGAATCAATCACAACGCGTAAAGCTTTTTTACTGTCCTTATTTTATGTCACTGCTTCGGCGTTAACTTATACCGTATTTGGTATTCTGGCCGCGCTATTTGGTAGCAACTTACAAATTGTTTTTCAAGAACCTTGGGTGATTGCTCTGTTTAGCAGTATTTTTATTCTGCTTTCATTGTCTATGTTTGGTTTTTACAGTCTGGAATTACCCAAATCTTTTCAAGCCCGATTGCATAATAGCAGTGACAAACATCGTGATGGTTCTTATTGGGGCGCAGCCATTATGGGCGCGTTATCAGCACTGATTATTGGACCCTGTGTCGCCGCACCTTTAGCAGGCGCACTGATTTATATAGGCCAGACCGGTGATGTAATTTTAGGCGGCAGTGCATTATTTGTGATGGGCTTTGGTATGGGGGTTCCTTTGCTGATATTAGGCGCATCAGCAGGAAAATTATTACCCAAAGCCGGTCACTGGTTAAATTCGACCAAAGCCATTTTCGGTGTTTTAATGCTCGCTGTTGCACTGTGGATGCTGGACAGGATTTTACCTGCACCTCTTATCATGTTATTAACCGCTGCTTTACTCATTATTCCAGCGATTTATTTGCGAGCACTTGAGCCTTTATCCGATCACCATAATGGCTGGCATAAACTATGGAAAGGTTTGGGAATTATCATTCTGGTATATGGCATTTTATTGCTTATCGGTTTAAGTATGGGTAATAGTAACCCACTGCAACCTTTAAAAGGTTTAGGCAAAGGTGCTGGCAGTGAACAAAAACATGGACTAAATTTTCGTAGAGTTGCTTCAAGTAGCGAATTAGATCAAGTACTTGAACAGGCCAGTGCCAATAATCAATGGGTCATGCTGGACTTTTATGCGGACTGGTGTATTTCCTGTAAAGAAATGGAAGCTTTTACCTTTACAGATACACGAGTAAAACAAAAGCTATCCGGTTTTATATTGATTCAGGCCGACATTACTAAAAACTCCGATGAAGATAAAGCCCTGCTAAAACGCTTTAAACTGATTGGTCCACCGGCTATTCTATTTTTTGCCCCGGATAAACAAGAACGGGTAAACGCCAGAGTTATTGGCTATCAAGACAGCGACACTTTTTTATCGAGCATCAACAATCTTTTCAGTTATGAATAAAACCAATCTATTATTTATCCTTCTAGCTTTTGCTTCTATAACAGGCGGACTGTTTGCCCAGCAACATTTTAATACTGATCAAACGGTGATTAGCAATCCCGGTGTTAAATCTAGATTAGCTGACTTTACTTTAGCTGATTTAGAAGGCAAACAACACCCTATTTCTAAGTGGCAAGACAAAATACGCATTATCAATTTCTGGGCAACCTGGTGTCCACCCTGTTTAAAAGAAATCCCCGAATTTATTAAAATACAAAATGAATTTGCAGATAAAGGTATTCAGTTTATTGGTATTGCCTTGGATGATAAGCAAAGCGTTCAAGAATACCTGACTGCCCATCCTGTTAATTATCCGATACTGATGGCCGAAAACCAAGGCACTGCTCTTTCTCGACAACTCGGCAATGTATTTAATGCTGTGCCGTTTACCCTGATTGTAAACCGGCAACAACAAATTATTTATCAGCAACCGGGTGAAATAAGTCGTGAAAAAATTTTAGAAATAATCAAACCCTTACTTTAAAACCTTTGATTAAAAAACGGTAAACAGCATAAAATTAGCTTAAATTGCCGCTATTTGATGATAAATCACATATATCTGGACAAAACCGTACAAATCAGAGAAAATTAACACAGACTTATAAACAAGATAATAGTTAATGGCAGCAATTACCGTTCTTAATGGTCCCAACCTGAACTTGCTAGGTGTTCGTGAGCCTGGTCATTATGGTAATAAAACCTTAGCCGACATTGAAAATAGCGTAAAAAACAAAGCCGAAAGTTTGGGTCATACTCTCAATTTTCATCAATCTAATGCGGAGCATGAAATTGTTGAAACGATTCATCAGGCTTTCCAGAATCAAGTAGATTTTATTATTATTAATCCGGCTGCTTTTACCCATACCAGTGTAGCCATTCGCGATGCACTGCTGGCAACCCAAATTCCTTTTATAGAAGTACATTTATCAAACATTCATGCCCGTGAAGATTTTAGAACCCATTCCTATTTTTCAGACATTGCTGTAGGCGTTATTTGTGGATTAGGAGCCAACGGTTATGAATTGGCCTTACAAGCCGCTCATCAGATTTTAGTAGAGAGAAATTAAACGATGGATATTAGAAAAATAAAAAAATTAATCGAAATAATTGAAGAATCCGATATTGCAGAAATAGAAATCAAGGAAGGTGACGACTCTGTCCGTATTAACCGCTATTCCGCAACTGCTGCACCCGCACCGTTTGCTGCACCTGTAGCTTCTCCAGTAGCTACCGCGCCCGTTGCTACCACTGCGACAACAACATCTGCACCGAGCACCGAGATACCGAGTGGACATGCCGTAAAATCACCCATGGTAGGCACTTTTTATCGCTCTGCTTCCCCTGGCACCCCTGCTTTTGTTGATATTGGACAAAAAGTGAGCGAAGGCGAAACACTCTGTATTATCGAAGCGATGAAAATTCTTAATCAGATTGAAGCCGATAAAAGCGGCACTATTAAACAAATATTGGTAGAAAATTCTGAACCCGTCGAATATGACCAACCTTTATTCATTATTGAATAATCCAAGCAGGTACACACATGTTCGATAAAATTGTCATTGCCAACCGTGGGGAAATTGCCCTGCGGATACTACGCGCTTGTCGCGAATTAGGAATAAAAACCGTTGCCGTGCATTCTGATGCTGACCGCGACTTAAAACACGTTCGGCTTGCTGATGAAGCCGTATGTATTGGCCCTGCATCTTCCGCAGAAAGCTACCTGAATATTCCTGCAATAATCAGCGCAGCTGAAGTCACTGATGCTGAAGCCATACATCCTGGCTACGGATTTCTTTCTGAAAATGCTGATTTTTCTGAAAAGGTCAGTCTCAGTGGCTTTACCTTTATAGGCCCAAAAGCAGAAACCATCCGCATGATGGGCGATAAAATTGCCGCTAAAAAAGCCATGATAGCCGCCGGTATTCCTTGTGTTCCTGGCGATGGCAGACCCTTAACTGATGATACCAATATCAGTATGAAAATGGCACAAGCTATTGGTTATCCTGTCATCATAAAAGCAGCTGGCGGCGGCGGAGGTCGCGGTATGCGTGTAGTCCATACTGAGGCTGCACTACTCAATGCCATAGTACTCACCAGAGCAGAAGCAGGTGCTGCATTCGGTAACGATACCTTATATATGGAAAAATTTCTGGAAGACCCTCGCCATATTGAATTTCAGGTGTTAGCGGATAGTCACGGAAATGCCATTCACTTAGGTGAACGTGACTGCTCTATGCAGCGTCGCCACCAAAAAGTGGTTGAAGAGGCACCCGCACCCGGCATGACTGATGAACAACGTAAACAAATGGGCGAACAATGTACCAAAGCCTGTATTGATATTGGTTATTTAGGCGCAGGCACTTTTGAATTTTTATATGAAAGAGGTGAGTTCTTTTTTATTGAAATGAACACCCGTGTCCAGGTTGAACATCCAGTAACAGAGATGATTACTGGATTTGACATAGTAAAGGAACAATTTCGCATTGCATCGGGAGAGCGTCTTTCAAAAACTCAGGATCAAATCACCTTCACCGGTCATGCCATTGAGTGCCGCTTAAACGCAGAAGATGCCAAAACCTTTATGCCTTGTCCTGGAACCATTGAACAGTTTCATATGCCAGGTGGCCCAGGTATTCGTTGTGAAACGCATATTTATAATGGTTACAAAGTCCCACCTTATTATGACTCCATGATTGGCAAATTAATTGCCCATGGTGAGGATAGAAACAGCGCCATTGCGCGGATGAGAACCGCATTAAGTGAAATGGTAATTGATGGCATAAAAACCAATATTCAGTTACAAGTTGATATTATGGCTGATAGTGCTTTTGCAACAGGCGGCCTAAATATTCATTACCTGGAGAAGAAACTAGGTCTTTCTTAAAACCAGAAAAAATTTTTCTTAGAAGTAAGGCTTTAAGTCTAGCTTCCATCAATGTTGCATTATATGGATATGCTTAATAGCCCTCCCCTGATGGGGAGGGCTGGTTGGGTGGGGAGAAAATAAAAAAAGTTCTCTTCTTCAAATTTCTTTTAGTTTCTTTAATATTAAGGCATTGCTAATTTAGTATAGTTTTATGTTGGAATTAAATTTTTGATATCTTCCT
>CAZDMC010000118.1:0-6367 GCA_964506335.1 uncultured Methylomarinum sp.
CCAGGCTGGAATATGTTTGAAGGCGATGCCTATGATTTCAGCGCCATGTATTTATTCCCACAAAAAATAGCCATCGGTCAATTTCAACCGTTTATTCGTTATACCAATACTTTGCCTGAAGACAGTTCAAACCGGGCAGCTTATGAAGCCGGTGTTAATTATGTGATAGATGGACATAATGCCTTGGTTTCACTGAACTGGCACTATGGAGACCGAATTACAAAAGGGCTTGATTATAGCTCGGATGCATCAGGTGATAGCATTCATTCCATCACTTTAGGCTTACAACTACAAATTTAACCTTATTAAATTATTCAGGAGTCAAGATATGAAAAAATTTCTACACAAAAGCGGATTAAGCAGGGTTCTTTCCGCACTGGTTTTAATGGCAGGAACAAGTGCTGCTGTCAATGCCGAAGATACTATTAAAGTCGGCATTCTGCATTCTTTATCCGGCACCATGGCCATTAGTGAAACAACATTAAAAGATACCATGTTAATGTTGATTGAAGAGCAAAACAAAAAAGGCGGCTTGCTAGGTAAAAAACTTGAGCCTGTAGTGGTTGACCCTGCATCTAACTGGCCTTTATTTGCAGAGAAAGCGCGTGAATTAATCACCAAAGAAAAAGTGGCCTCAATTTTTGGTTGCTGGACTTCCGTTTCTCGCAAATCAGTGTTACCGGTTATTGAAGAGTTAAACAGCATTTTGTTTTATCCTGTTCAATATGAAGGTGAAGAATCATCAAAAAACGTATTTTATACGGGGGCAGCACCCAATCAGCAAGCCATTCCTGCAATCAACTACTTGATGAATGACATTAAAGTAGAACGTTGGATTTTGGCAGGGACTGACTATGTCTATCCACGTACGACCAATAAAATTCTGGAAGCCTATTTAAAATCCAAAGGTGTCGATGCAAAAGACATCATGATTAACTACACACCTTTCGGACATTCAGATTGGCAAAGTATTGTTGCAGACATCAAAAAATTTGGTTCAGCCGGCAAGAAAACAGCGGTAGTATCAACTATTAATGGGGATGCTAATATACCTTTTTATAAAGAGTTAGGAAACCAGGGTGTTTCTGCTGAAGATATTCCAGTGATCGCATTTTCCGTAGGTGAAGAAGAGCTTTCAGGTATGGACACTAAGCCATTAGTAGGTCACATGGCTGCATGGAATTATTTTATGAGTGAAGACAGCACTAAAAATGCGGCATTCATTAAAAAATGGCATGAATTTACTAAAGATACCAAACGGGTCACTAATGATCCCATGGAAGCGCATTATATTGGCTTCAATATGTGGGTAAAAGCAGTTGAAAAAGCCGGTACTACAGAGTCAGATGCGGTACAAAAAGCAATGATTGGGATTAAATTCCCTAATCTGACCGGTGGCATAGCGCAAATGCTACCCAATCATCACTTAAGCAAACCTGTTTTAATTGGTGAAATTCAAGAAGATGGTCAGTTCTTTACTGTCTGGCAAACCAATACATTAATAAAAGGCGATGCCTGGTCTGACTTTTTACCAGAAAGTAAACACATTATTGCTGATTGGACCGCACCTATCAATTGCGGTAATTTCAATACAATTACTAAAAAATGTTCAGGTCAAAACTATTAAGCGATAGTTAGGAACGTGCACGAAATAACTTCGACAACTAACTTGTCTTTTTATCCGTCTTCTGCGTTACAGAAACAGTTACATAGCTTGCTATGCGCTTATTTCTGCGCCTTGAATACAAATAAAAACCCTGCGCTAGTTGTCAAACTTATTCCGTGCGCGTTCCTTAGTTAAAATAAAATAACCCCCCGCCTTAAAAACGGGGGGTTATTTTAATAATGTTTAGCCATTTGTTTTTTGCAAATAAAAAAACAAATGAGTACACTTTATTTTTCCCAGACTTTTAACGGAGATTATATGATTTTAAATGGATGGGGAAAGCCAATACGGTTATTTCTAGCTATCATTGTGTTACCTTGCCTACTATTTTTCCAGCCAGCTTATGGGCAGGAAATAAACGCCCAAGACCCTCCTGAAATAATTTCAGACATTACTTTTACAGATGCGATTACAGCATTAAAAGTGCGTTCATTGTCGAAACGAGCTAAAGCCATAGAACAAATGATGACGATTAATAATCCACGTACCATGATTGTTATGCAGGCTTTGTTAAACGGCAATTTATTTGAAAAAAGAGCGGATGGCCTGGTTGTTATTGCCCAGGGTCGAGGTGAAAATTATTCAGCCATTAATGCTGAAACAGGTCTTGACTTAGGTAATATAGAATATTCAGCGATAAAAAAAATCAAGTTAAGTAATCGATTAAGATCCAGTCTTCGCTTACTCATTGCGCACCGGCAATTGTTTTCTGATAATAAGGATGTTCGTTTACAAGCGGTGAAAACCATGGCTAAAAAACCTGATAATGATGCGTTGTTAGCATTAAAAAACCTGATTAAAACTGAGCAAGACGAAGATATTATCAAAACAGTGCAACTGGTTTTTGCCCTTCAGGATTTGGGCAGTGCAGATAAAACTGTTCGGCTCACAGCCATTGAATCATTAAAAGTACTGACCAGTCTGGAAGCTGTCAATCGGTTACAGAAAATGCTGGAAAAAGACAGTGATGGACAATTTTATGAAGCTGAGGCTGATGTCCGAAAATTAGCTCAATCTGCATTAGTTAAAATTGAGGCACAATTACAAGTTTATGAAGTCGCTGAAACATTATTTTTTGGCTTGAGTCTTGGCGCGGTCCTGGTTTTGGCTGCTATCGGGCTGGCAATTACTTTTGGCGTCATGGGTGTCATTAATATGGCTCATGGCGAAATGATGATGCTCGGAGCCTATACAACCTATGTGATGCAACTCATTATGCCGAATCATATAGCGCTGTCATTGATATTATCCATTCCGGCAGCATTCATTGTATCTGGTTTGGTTGGCATAGCGATTGAACGGGGTATTATTCGTTTTTTATATGGCCGTCCATTAGAAACTTTATTAGCGACTTTTGGTATCAGTTTGGTATTACAACAAACCGTGCGTTCAATTTTTTCACCCTTGAATCGTAGTGTAATCACTCCGGAATTTATGAGTGGCTCTTTATATATTAATGATCTTTTATCCTTAACCTGGAATCGCTTATATATCCTGGTTTTTTGTTTGCTGGTCTTCGCCTTTTTGCTACAGATTCTTAAGCAAACCCGTTTAGGTCTGGAGGTTCGAGCCGTTTCACAAAATCGCAATATGGCAAAAGCCATGGGTATTCCGACGGCTAGAGTTGATGCTATGACCTTTGGCTTAGGTTCGGGTATTGCAGGTATTGCAGGGGTTGCTTTAAGCCAGATTACTAATGTAGGCCCTAATCTAGGACAAGCGTATATAGTCGATTGCTTTATGGTTGTGGTCTTCGGTGGTGTGGGTAATTTATGGGGTACGCTGGTTGCAGGGTTTACCTTAGGCATAGCCAATAAAGTACTGGAACCCTTTGTCGGAGCCGTTTTAGCAAAAATTCTGGTGCTGGTGTTTATTATTTTATTTATTCAGAAACGGCCGCGTGGATTATTTCCACAAAAAGGCCGTGCGGCGGAGTCATAGCATGATACTGAAATTTTTAGAAAATGATAAAGCCGCTCGTTGGGTGATATGCAGTGTTGCAGCGGTGTCCTTAATTATTCCAATATGTAATTTAATTTTTTCTGCTGGCTCAATCTTTTATTTTTCTGCTTATACAGTATCGCTGATTGGCAAGTATCTGACCTTTGCTTTATTAGCATTATCGCTGGATCTGGTCTGGGGCTATTGCGGCATTTTGGTGCTAGGTCAAGGGGCTTTTTTTGCCCTGGGTGGTTATGCCATGGGAATGTATCTGATGCGTCAAATTGGAGATAGAGGCGTATACGGCGATCCTTTATTACCTGATTTTATGGTGTTTTTAAATTGGAAGGAATTGCCCTGGTACTGGCAGGGGTTTGATTCTTTTCCATTTGCCATGTTAATGGTTTTGATAGCCCCTGGTATTTTAGCCTTTGTTTTTGGCTGGTTAACCTTTCGTTCTCGTGTGACCGGTGTGTATCTTTCAATTATCAGTCAGGCTATGACTTATGCCTTGATGCTGGCTTTTTTTAGAAATGAAATGGGCTTTGGTGGCAATAATGGACTCACTGATTTTAAAGATATTATAGGGTTTAATTTGCAATCAGATACCGTCAGAGCGCTTTTGCTGATGTTTTCGGGATTGATTTTAATTGCCGCTTTTTTTGTTTGCAACTGGCTGGTTAAAACCCGATTAGGACGAGTGGTAACAGCAATTCGAGATCAGGAATCACGGGTGCGTTTTTTAGGCTATAGAGTAGAAATGTTCAAATTATGGGTATTTGTTTTTTCTGCAATGCTGGCCGGCATAGCGGGCGCACTTTATGTGCCCCAAGTAGGTATTATAAATCCCAGTGAATTTTCGCCTTTAATTTCATTGGAAATCGTGGTCTGGGTGGCGGTAGGAGGAAGAGGCTCATTATATGGCGCAATTATTGGTGCCATTTTAGTAAACTATGGAAAAACCATCATGACAGGACTATTACCCGAAATCTGGTTGTTTACCTTAGGTGGGGTTTTTATTTTAGTGACTATCTTTATGCCCTATGGACTGGTGGGTTTATGGAAAAGTAAAACAAAGAGAAATGTGTCATGATAAACAGTGTTGAAGAACCGGTGTTTAATCGATATAAGACCTTTGATTTTGTTAATCGCAAACCTGTTATTAAAGGCAGAGTTGACACCTCTCATGGTGAGATTTTATATCTGGAAGATGTCAGTGTCAGTTTTGATGGCTTTAAAGCCTTAAATAATTTATCACTCTATATTGATGATGGTGAACTACGTTGTTTAATTGGCCCCAATGGCGCAGGTAAAACCACACTAATGGATGTTATTACCGGGAAAACGCGACCCGATAGCGGCTCGGTCTATTTTGGGCAATCTATTGATCTATTACAAATGGATGAACCCGCTATTGCTCAGGCCGGTATTTGTCGTAAATTTCAAAAACCCAGTGTATTTGAAAAACTGACTGTTTTTGAAAATTTAGAATTATCAATGAAAGCAAACAAAGGTGCCTGGGTCACATTATTTTCTTCTCTTAGTGGAGAACAAAGAGACCGTATTGATGAAGTGCTTGAAACAGTAGCAATGACCTCTTTATTGACTCAGCCTGCTGGTATTCTTTCTCACGGACAAAAACAATGGCTGGAAATCGGCATGCTTTTAATGCAAGAACCCAGGGTTATGTTAGTAGATGAGCCGGTAGCAGGGATGACTCATCAAGAAATTGACAGGACTGCTGAATTATTATTATCACTGCAAGGTAAACATTCAGTCATTGTGGTAGAGCATGATATGGAATTTATACGTTCTATTGCCAAAAAAGTGACCGTATTACATGAAGGTTCTGTATTAACAGAAGGAACGATGGATGAAGTTCAAAATGATCCACGGGTCATTCAAGTCTATCTGGGGGAATGATGTTAAAAATTTCATCAATTAATCAATTTTATGGAGAAAGCCATACCTTGTGGGAATTGAGTCTTGATATTCCCGTGGGTTCGTGCCTGTGTTTAATGGGACGAAATGGGGTGGGGAAAACTACTTTATTAAAGAGTATTATGGGTTTAATACCGGTACGTGACGGGCGGATTGAAATGGATGGTCTGGATATTACTTCGGCGCCTGCTGAAATTCGTGCTGAACTTGGAATGGGTTATGTGCCACAAGGCCGCGAGATATTCTCATTATTAACAGTTGAGGAAAACCTGAAAACAGGATTGCGTGCAGCCAGTAAAATGGGCATTAAAAAGATACCAGAACAAATATTTGATATTTTTCCTGTATTAAAGCGAATGTTAAACCGCCGAGGAGGTGATTTATCCGGTGGACAACAACAACAATTAGCCATTGGACGTGCTTTGGTATTGAATCCAAAATTATTGATCCTGGATGAACCGACCGAAGGAATACAGCCCAATATTGTAAGTGAAATTGGTGATGTTATTATTCGACTGAATCGAAGCAAGGATATACTTGCTCCAGAAGTTAAACAGAGCCAGGGCGAGATTCATCAGGCAATTTCCAGAATCAACAAAGAAATGGGTGTTACCGTATTATTAGTCGAACAAAAACTACCTTTTGCACGAAAAGTAGCCGATCAATTTAGTATTCTGGAACGTGGAAGAAATGTGGCAGTAGGTAAAATGCCTGAATTGACGGATAAAATAGTTAAACAATATTTAACGGTATAGAAGAGCCGGTTCAACCTAGAAAAATCAGTTGATCACGGATTTTGTGGAAAATCTGGGCGAAAAA
>CAZDMC010000119.1:0-6352 GCA_964506335.1 uncultured Methylomarinum sp.
ACAGACTTTACTATGGCTTATGCACAAGTGTAAGCGGTCAACTGATTTATCTAGGGTCATCCCTTAATTCTAATTTATTTTGTGTTATATGTAAAAAAAAGGTAACATTTTCAGCCTTTCATCTGCAATAAAAACAATAGACCTCAAATGCTTTTTATATATGAAAAATATATTATTTCTTGCCCATAGAATTCCTTATCCTCCCAATAAAGGCGATAAAATACGTTCGTATCATTTTCTTAAAGGATTAGCTGAAAATTTTCATATTCATTTAGCGACATTTATTGACGACCCCAAAGACTGGGAATATGTTGATAAAGTCAATAAAATAACCACGCGTTCGCTTTTTGTAAATCTCAAGCCCTTATTATCAAAAATAAAAAGTTTAACAGGACTGGTGACGGGCAAGGCATTAACCCTACCCTATTATCGTAATAAGCAGCTACAAGACTGGGTTGATCAAACTATTCAGCAAAACAATATAGAAAAAATATTTATATTTTCTTCTGCAATGGCTCAATATGTTCAAAAATACACGGAACTAGATATCATTATTGATTTTGTAGATGTTGATTCTGATAAATGGCTGCTCTATTCGAAAAAAGCAAAATGGCCGATGAACTGGATTTATCGGAGAGAAGCAAAGCGATTGCTAGCTTTTGATTCTAACCTTGCTAAAGATACAAAAATGAGTCTTTTTGTCTCAGAAGAAGAGTCCCGATTATTTCAAAGTCTGGTGAATATTGATAAAAATAAAATAAGCTATGTTAATAATGGCGTGGATGTCGATTATTTTTCTATTAACGAGACTTATAAAAACCCTTATAACAATGAAAACATTATTGTTTTTACCGGAGCAATGGATTATTGGGCTAATACTGATGCGGTAAGCTGGTTTGTCAACGAAGTTTTTCCAACAATAAAACAGCAATGTAAAAATGCTGAATTTTATATAGTAGGCTCCAATCCCTCAAAAGATGTACTAAACTTAGCTAAAATTGATGGTGTAGTAGTAACTGGACGTGTTAAAGATATTCGACCTTATCTGTTTTTTTCAAGTGTCGTGGTAGCCCCTTTATTGATTGCCCGAGGTATTCAAAATAAAGTACTGGAAGCAATGGCAATGGGAAAAAGAATTGTAGCCACCCCACAGGCTATAGAAGGGATAAATATATCAGAGCAGGCGGTTTTTGTTGAAGATAATGCCGATATTTACGCCAAACGAGTGATTACCTACTTAATGGCTAATGAAGAATCCCATTGCATCATTAAGAATCGGGATTTTGTTAAAAATAATTTCAGTTGGGATGCTAGTCTTAAACGGTTAACTGAATTTTTAGAAGACTAAAACAAATACAAAGGAAAACCTAAACAGGATGACAAAAAAAAGAATTTTAATTATTTTTGGCACACGCCCGGAAGCAATTAAAATGGCGCCCGTGGTTAAAGCTTTTCAAGCCGATGACCGTTTTGAAACAAAAGTATGTGTCACTGCCCAGCACCGGGATATGTTAGATCAGGTTCTGGCGTTATTTGAGATTAAACCCGAATATGATTTGGATATAATGAAACAAAATCAGGGTTTAACAGGAATCACCTGTTCTATTCTGACCGGACTAGAACCTATTTTAGAGGCGTTTTCTCCTGATAGAATTTTGGTTCATGGTGATACTTCAACTACTTTTGCTGCGAGTTTAGCCGCTTATTATCAAAAGATTTCGGTGGGACATGTAGAGGCTGGCTTAAGAACACATAATATTTATTCACCGTGGCCAGAAGAAGCTAACCGCAAGCTGACGGGTACTTTAACAG
The DNA here is from genome assembly GCA_964506335.1 of uncultured Methylomarinum sp. Taxonomy (GTDB): domain Bacteria; phylum Pseudomonadota; class Gammaproteobacteria; order Methylococcales; family Methylomonadaceae; genus QPIN01. The sequence goes on from CAZDMC010000119.1 coordinate 1,813, forward strand.
ATTTGCACTTTTCGCCAACCAGTACGGCGCGAGATAATTTATTGCGAGAAAATGTATCTGAACAATCAATTATTGTCACAGGGAATACCGTTATTGATGCGCTGTGTCATGTACAAGAAGCCATAGAAACCAATAGTAAATTACGAAATGAATTGGCCCGTCGTTTTCCTTTTATAAATTCCGAGAAAAGAATTGTCTTGGTAACAGGCCATCGGCGTGAGAGTTTTGGTAAGGGTTTTGAAAATATTTGTCAGGCACTCAAAGAATTAGCCACTAGAGATGATCTGCAAATTATTTATCCGGTGCATCTTAATCCGCATGTACGAGAACCCGTCAACCGATTATTGAAAGACCTTGCTCATATCCACTTGATTGAACCTCAAGATTATTTACCCTTTGTTTATTTAATGAGTATTTCGCATATTATTCTTACTGATTCCGGTGGGGTTCAAGAAGAAGCGCCCTCATTAGCTAAACCGGTTTTAGTCATGCGAGACACCACAGAACGCCCTGAGGCAGTTGAAGCAGGTACTGTAAGGCTGGTAGGTGCAGATAAAAATAAAATTATTAATAATGTCACATTGCTGTTAGATAATGAGGATGAATATAAAAAAATGAGTTTTTCACATAATCCCTATGGTGATGGAAAAGCCAGTCAACGTATTGTAGAAGGAGTGGCAACACATGAATAAAACAGCCTTTAATAAGGTATCCGTTATTGGCTTAGGCTATATTGGCCTGCCCACGGCAGCGGTAATAGCTTCAAGAGGCGTTGAAGTAGTCGGTGTAGATGTCTCCCAACATGCGGTAGACACTATCAACCAAGGAAAAATACATATCGTTGAACCCGATCTGGATATGCTGGTGCAAAGTGCTGTCACCACAGGCAAATTAAGAGCAACTACTGAGCCAGAACCGGCTGATGTATTTTTGATTGCTGTACCCACCCCTTTTTCAGACGGTCATAAACCGGATGTTTCTTTTATTGAAGCCGCTGTAAAAAAGATGGCTCCTGTTCTAGAAAAAGGTAATCTGGTTATTTTAGAATCAACCTCACCTGTAGGTACCACAGAAAAAATATCGCAATGGCTAAGTGAAATCAGGGCTGATTTAAGTTTTCCACATCAAAGCAGAGAACAAGCTGATATTCAAATTGCACATTGCCCTGAACGGGTATTACCTGGCTATGTCATTCAAGAATTGGTCACCAATGACCGAGTGATTGGTGGCTTAACACCTTATTGTGCTGAAAAAGCTAAAACTTTATACCAATTGTTTGTAAAAGCGGACTGCATTATTACTGATGCCAACACTGCTGAAATGGCAAAATTAACAGAAAATTCATTCAGAGATGTCAATATTGCATTTGCCAATGAATTATCGATGATTTGTGACAAACTGAATATCAATGTCTGGGAATTAATTAAACTGGCTAACCGCCATCCACGGGTCAATATTTTAAATCCAGGTGCCGGTGTCGGTGGACATTGTATTGCGGTTGATCCCTGGTTTATTGTTGATTCTGCACCCGATCAAGCGCGATTGATTCGCACTGCAAGGGAAGTCAATGACAGTAAACCCGAATTTGTCATTAATAAAATCCGTAAAGTAGCCGAAGCTTTTAAACAACCCAAAATTGCTTTGTTAGGCTTAGCATTTAAAGCCGATATTGATGATTTAAGAGAAAGTCCTGCGGTGAGTATTGCTGAAAAAGTAATTAATGAATCATTAGGTGAGGTGTTGATTGTTGAGCCTCATATAAAAGAATTACCCGATAAACTGCAAGCAAATCATGTGAAACTGGTGAATTTGACAGATGGTATTTCAGCAGCAAATATTATAGTGAGCCTGACCGATCACTCGGTTTTTAAACAAGTTAAACCATCAATATTACACGAAAAAATAATTATTGATGCTCGCGGCATTTGGGAGTAACGCGAATGATTGGAGAGAACACTAAAATCGCCATGATAGGCCTGGGCTATGTAGGCTTACCTTTGGCAGTAGAATTTGGTAAAAAATATACCACCGTCGGTTTTGATATTAATCAGCAACGTATTGATGAACTAAACTCAGGAAATGATTATACTTTAGAGGTCTCTGCTACCGAATTAGCGGAAGCGGAAAAATTAAACTATAGCAGTGACATTAAAGCAATAAGCGATTGTAATATCTATATAGTCACTGTTCCTACCCCGATTAATGATCATAAGCAGCCCGACCTGACGCCTTTAGAAAAAGCCAGTGCATTATTAGGCAAAGTCATTAATCAGGATGATATTGTTATCTATGAATCTACGGTTTATCCCGGAGCGACCGAAGAAGTCTGTGTTCCCATTCTGGAACAGGTATCTGGCTTGGTATTCAATCAGGATTTTTTTGTAGGCTATAGCCCGGAACGGATTAACCCGGGTGATAAGGAACATAGAGTCACCAATATTTTAAAGGTCACTTCGGGTTCTACTGAAGATATTGCCGAGCAAGTTGATCAGCTTTACAAAAGCATTATTACTGCAGGTACCCATAAGGCCAGTAGTATAAAAGTAGCGGAAGCAGCCAAAGTCATCGAAAATACCCAGCGTGATGTCAATATTGCATTAATCAATGAACTGGCATTAATCTTTAATCGTTTAAATATTGATACAGAAGAGGTATTAATTGCAGCAGGCACCAAATGGAATTTCCTGCCCTTTCGTCCAGGCCTGGTGGGTGGGCATTGTATTGGTGTAGACCCTTATTATTTAACCTATAAAGCACAGGCCATAGGCTACACCCCTGAAATAATTTTATCGGGCAGACGTATTAATGATGGCATGGGAAAATATGTTGTTTCTCGGTTAATTAAATTGATGCTGAATAAAAGAATTCATGTGCAACAATCCGATGTCTTGATTATGGGTTTAACATTCAAAGAAAACTGCCCCGATATTCGTAATACCCGTGTGATTGACATTGTTAATGAGTTAGCCACTTATGGGGTTAATATCCATGTTTATGACCCCTGGGTAAACCCAGAACAAGTTGAAGCAGAATACGGCATTAAGCCAATTTCAACATTGCCGGAAAATAAATTTGATGCCATTATTCTGGCTGTCGCCCATGAACAATTTAAACAAATGAATATTCAACAAATTAGAGCCTTAGGTAAACCCGATTCCGTTATTTATGACCTTAAATATCTGTTTCCAGCTGAATTAACAGACGAGCGTTTATAATGAAAATAATGGTAACAGGAACCGCCGGATTTATAGGCAATCATTTGGCGATAAGATTATTAGAGCGCGGTGACGAAGTCATCGGCGTGGATAATCTCAATGATTATTATGATGTTAATTTAAAGCTGGCGCGTTTAGATAGAATAAAAAACCATGCCGGGTTTACTGAGATAAAAGCGGATATTGCCGACAGAGTAGCCATGGAGCAAGCCTTTAAAGAGCATCAGCCACAACGTGTGGTTAATCTGGCCGCTCAAGCCGGTGTTCGCTATTCTATTGAAAATCCACGCGCCTATATTGACAGTAATATTGTCGGCTATCTTAATATTTTAGAAGGTTGCCGTCATCATCAGGTAGAACATTTAGTCTATGCTTCCAGCAGTTCAGTCTATGGCGCTAATGAAAGCATGCCCTTTTCAGTGCATGATAATGTGGATCATCCTTTAAGCTTATATGCCGCGTCAAAAAAAGCCAATGAATTAATGGCACATACCTATAGTAATTTATACAATTTACCGACAACCGGTTTGCGTTTTTTTACTGTATATGGCCCTTGGGGGCGACCCGATATGGCTTTGTTTTTGTTTACAAAAGCCATCAAGGAAGGTAAAAAAATTGATGTTTTTAATTATGGAAAACATCGCCGGGATTTTACTTATATTGATGATATTGTCGAAGGTATTATTAGAACCTTAGATAATGTAGCCAAACCCAATCCAGATTGGACGGGCGAAAAACCTGACCCAGCTACCAGTAAAGCACCCTGGCGCGTTTATAATATTGGTAACCAAAATCCTGTGGAATTAATGGATTATATTGAAACACTGGAAAAGTTTCTGGGCAAAACTGCAGAAAAACAATTATTACCCCTGCAACCAGGCGATGTACCCGATACTTATGCAGATGTAGAGGCGCTGGTTCAAGATGTCGGTTATAAACCAGACACAACCATAGAACAAGGGATAGAGAAATTTGTTGCCTGGTATAATGAATATTACCAGTAAAAAATTCTTGATAAACCATAAAGCAATTTCATACTGTTTTTATTCTCCACCCCACCCTCTCTTTCTGGAAAAAAATCAAAAACAGACAAAACTTAGGTTAAGATATTGGCTAAACATACAAAACAAGCACCGGTTATTGCCCATGTTATCTATAGATTAGGCACGGGAGGGCTTGAGAACGGTTTAATAAACTTAATTAATCATATACCACAAGAAAAGTACCGGCATATCATTATTTGTTTAAAAGGAAGCACACCCTTTAGAGACCGCTTACAAAGACAAGATGTCGAAATTATTGACCTGAACAAAAAAGAAGGCCAG
>CAZDMC010000120.1:0-6327 GCA_964506335.1 uncultured Methylomarinum sp.
TTAATTAATTGATCGCGGTTTTTTGCAAGCAGTCCATGATGCGCCCAAGTACAAGTAACACCACTACTTAAAAGCAATAAAGTATTTATAAAAGGCAAACCAAAGGCTCCCATTGCTTCAAATTCACCCCCCACATTTCCAGGCCCATTAGTAGGCCATACAGCTTCGAAATCAGGCCATAATAACCCTGATGACTTACCCGGGCCGCCGCCTATACCTGCCAACCAATCAACTGATAAATTACGGGTATACCATAAGGTAGCAAAGAAAACAGCAAAAAACATAATCTCTGAGAAAATAAACCACATCATACCCATGCGGTAAGATATTCCTACGCCGTGGTTATACATACCTGCTTCACTTTCTCCTGCTTGCAAGGTAAACCATCCGGCCAGCATCACAATAAAAATCAGGAAGCCAAAAAGCATTATGCCAGGTCCGGTAGAGTTGCCATTTAAGTGATTGGCAAAACCAATGAATGTAATTAATAAACCCGCTGTTCCAATGATTGGCCAAACAGCCTTATGTGGAATGTAATAAGCATCATTTGTAGACATACGCTACCCCTTGTTATTATTTAACTGATTATTTTGTGTTATCAAAAAAAGTATAGCCGAGTGTAATCGTTTTATACTTTGCTGGTAATTCTGGATCCACAACAAAACGGACTGGCATGGTCTTACCTTGTTTAGGTTCGAATGTCTGTTCTATAAAACAAAAGCACTCCGTTTTTTTAAAATATTCTGCAGCAGGGCCGGGTGTAACACTAGGTATGGCTCTGGCAATCATTTTTTTATCTGTTTGATTCTCTGCATAAAAATTCACCGTATAATATTTTCCGGGGTGAACTTTTATTTTTTTTGTTTCAGTACGAAACACCATAGGTGCTGATTCATTAAGAGAAGTCACAAACTCCAGCGTTATTTCTCTATTTGTGTCAATTTGGTACTTTACTTCAGCAACTGCTTCTGCCTCCGTTTTACCATTAAGCCCCGTAATATCACAAAAAACATCATAAATAGGGACTAAAGCATAACCAAAACCAAACATAGCTAAAACAATAAATACTAATTTACGGACTAACTTAGTATTTTTTCTTTCTATGTCCTCACTCATTGAGAAAGTGCTCTTATTACCGCATAAGCATAAATAGTAGCGGCAATCGCAATCAAAATCACCGCAGTCAAAATATTTTTCGTTTTTAGTTTCATTTTATCACTGAAATATTCATCCAAAAGAAACTTCTTCTTTTGGATGATACAGAATCCATTAAGATTATCCTCAACACACTAATTAAAATGTTCTGTTGGGATTTCTTCAGGTGGTGTTGTAAAGGTATGGTATGGCACTGGCGAAGGAAGTCGCCATTCTAAACCATGTTCAGCAGCTTTTTCCCACACCTCGTCCGTTGCTTTTTCGCAATCAATACCTTTGATGGTTTTGTAAACTATATAAACAAATAACAGCTGGCTAAAACCATAAATAAAGGCACCAATACTGGAAATCATATTCCAGTCAGCAAACTGTATTGCATAATCAGGAATTCGACGCGGCATGCCAGCCAACCCTAAAAAATGCTGGGGAAAGAAAAGAATGTTGACTGATATGGCTGATAACCAGAAATGTAATCGAGCTAATCTTTCATCATACATATTTCCTGTCCACTTAGGTAACCAGAGATATCCACCTGCCATCAGAATAAAAATAGATGCAGGCACTAAAGTATAATGAAAGTGAGCAACAATAAAATAAGTATCATGATATTGAAAATCAAGCGGTGCCAATGCCATCATTAAACCGGTAAACCCACCTATGGTAAATAGCACAACAAAGGCAATTGAAAACAACATGGGGGCTTCAAAGGTCAAGGAGCCTTTCCACATGGTTGCAGTCCAGTTAAAAATCTTAACGGCGGTCGGCACGGCAATTATCATGGTGGCGTACATAAAATACAACTCACCTGCTAAAGGCATCCCCACTAAAAACATATGATGCGCCCAGACTATAAATGAAAGAAAGGCAATGGCAGCCGTGGCATAAACCATGGAGGTATAACCAAATAAAGGCTTACGAGAAAATATAGGAATAATAGTAGAGGCGATTCCAAACGTAGGTAAAATCATCACATAAACTTCTGGATGTCCAAAAAACCAGAAAATATGTTGATAAAGCACGGGGTCTCCGCCACCCGCCGCATCAAAAAAGCTGGTGTCAAAGAAACGATCAGTTAATAGCATAGTCACAGCGCCCGCAAATACCGGCATAATGGCAATCAGTAAAAAAGCGGTGATTAACCATGTCCAGACAAATAAGGGCATCTTCATTAATGTCATGGCTGGCGCCCGCATATTGAAAATAGTTGCAATAATATTAATGGCACCCATGATGGAAGAAATACCCAATAAATGCACAGAAAAAATAGCAAAGGGTAAAGCGTTACCTGTTTGTAAAACCAAAGGAGGGTAGAGCGTCCAGCCTGCAGCGGGTGCGCCACCTTCCATAAACAAGGTGCTGGCCAATAACAAAATACCGGCTACCAGCATCCAGAAGCTCATATTATTCATGCGAGGTAATGCCATATCAGGCGCGCCAATCATCATCGGTATCATCCAGTTGGCAAAACCCACAAACCCAGGCATCACTGCACCAAAAACCATAATCAATGCATGCATAGTAGTCATGGAATTAAAGAACTGCGGCTCAATAAATTGCATGCCGGGTTCAAATAATTCGGAACGTATAATCAAAGCCATTGCTCCACCCACAAAAAACATGAGTAGTGCAAAGCCTAAATACAAAGTCCCTATATCCTTATGGTTGGTGGTAACTATCCATCTTAAAATACCCTTTGCAGGGCCGTGATCATGATCATCATCATGTTTAGCTGTCACAGCAGACATAGTTAATACCTCTTAAAAATATTTAGAAAAGATTCTGGAAAGACAATGATCAAGAATTTATTCGTCATCATCGTTTTCAACAATAGCCAGTGCTGATTGTTGCTTTTGAATCAGCAATGGCTGAATGGAATCACCCACAGTATTGCCCAAACCATTACGAATAAAGGTAGCCACTGCTGCAAAATCAACTGGATTTAGCATTTGAGCAAAAGCAGGCATCATACCCTTACCATTCATCATTAAATTTACTTGCGCGTTGATATCACCGTTCACTAATGGACTTCCACTAATTGCCGGAAAAGTACCGGGTATCCCTGCTCCATCACTCATATGACAAGAAGCACAGTTATTAGCGTAAATATCTTCACCTTTCGCAATCAATTCATCTTGCGACCACTCTCTTTGAGCATCATTTGCTGCAATTATGGCTAGATTTTTCTGCTCTTCAACCCAAATATCATAATCTGCTTTTTCCTTGGCAATAAGGACAATTGGCATAAAAGCATGATCTTTGCCACACAATTCTGCACATTGCCCTCGGTATGTACCGGGCTTCTCAACCATTGTCCAGGATTCATTAATAAAGCCTGGAATAGTATCTTTTTTCCAGCCTAAATCAGGAACCCACCAAGAATGAATAACGTCAGCCGCAGTAAACAAAAAACGAATTTTAGTCTGAATGGGGATAACAACAGGATTATCAACGTTAAGCAAATAATGAGGGACTGTGTCTGGGTTAATGCCTGAATTTAGTTGCCGTGCCTTATTACTTTCTTCGTCAAGACTACTGAAAAAATGGATATCTTCATCAAGATACTCATATTCCCATTTCCACTGCCAACCTGTTACTTTGATAGTCATTTCAGCACCAGAAGCATCATCCATAGCTATCATAGCTTTTGTTGCCGGAATCGCCATCACTACTAATATTATGATTGGAATAATAGTCCAGATAATTTCAACCGTTGTATTATCATGAAATTGTACCGCTTCATGTCCCATAGATTTTCGATGATAATAAATCGAATAAAACATGACGCCGAATATTACAACACCAACACCAACACAAATCCACAAAGCCATCATATGCATATCGTAGACTTCATTACTGAGCTGAGTAACACCTCGCATTAGATTTAAGGTGTAATCAGCTTGTGCAGCCCCAATGCCAGACAGCATGAGACTGAGAACAGCAAGCAGTTGCTTCGTTTTGTTCACGGAGTAATCTCCAGTTTAAAGTTATAAATTCGTTTGCGTTTTACAATTGACGACTCCGTGTCACTGACATAATTAAAGCCGATGCTTCAAAATAACCCATTACGCACTAATCCGGTAATTCTAACCTATGCAAGGATTGTATTCCAGAACAGCTCTAAATGTTTTTAATGTTTTTCCCGAACAATTTCCTTACAAAAGACCATATTATAATTCAAGCAATTGTTATTTATTGGTTTTTAATAAAACAAACGCTATAAATTTATTTTAGAAGCCAAGGCATCAACATTCAGTTTTTCGGTATAGGGAAAAACCCCTAATAACGGAATTGAAACCCTATCTTTTATACTTGCAATATTTTCTTCTATCAATAACATATCCGGATCAAGGCACATTGCAAACCATCCCGCACACTGAATTCCATCAGATTCTATTTGCCGAAGTGTTAATCGCGCATGATTGATACAACCTAATTTAATGGCAACCACCATAATAACAGGTATTTCTAGTGCCCTAACCAAATCAGCCATATCTTCTTCTGCATTTAAAGGGACTGACCAGCCTCCTGCTCCTTCAACAATCACTATTTCTGCTTTTTCCTTTAAATTTTGATAAGCATTAACCATAACATTTAACTTAATTACATTTTGCCTGATGGCTAAATGAGGCGCCACAGGCATTTCAAATGCATAAGGATTTATTTCTTTATAATCTAAAGGGGTAGAGCTATATTCTTGCAATAAAACAGCATCTTCATTTTTAAACTGCTGTCCATCCCAGTCGGATCCTGCGGCAACGGGTTTCATGCCTAGCACAGAATAGCCCTGTTGCTTGAAATAATGCATCAGAGCCAGTGTCGCCCAGGTTTTTCCTACCCCGGTATCAGTGCCAGTTATAAAAAAATTGTTTCCAGTTTTCATAATTTTGCAGAAACAAATATCACTTCATAAGTAGCAGGAATTAAGCCATTAAGTCGACTATGCTCATAAGCATCTATCATTGCTTGCATCTGCAATTTGCCTGTTATTTTTTTATTGCGTCCCGAAATAACATGACTAGCTCCAATACCTTTTAGTTCCTTCATTAATGCCATGACGGATGGGTAATTCAAGTGATAACGATGACTTTCAATCTGAATATTTTTAAATGATGCCTGTTCTAAAAATTGATTGAGTACTTCCTCTGTATGAAATTCATTAACATGGCTGTAAGCATCCACTTCAGCCCAGGATTGCTTGAGTTCCTGCAATGTCTTAGTACCAAAAGTAGCAAACAACAAATGTCCATCAGTTTTCAATACTCGCTTAAAATCCCTGAACACGGCTGATAAATCTTGACACCATTGCAATGCTAAATTAGATACGATGGCATCTATTGAATCACTGGATAAAGGTAATTTTTCAGCATCGGCACAGATAAACTGAATATTGCTTAAATGCTTTAATTTGATGCGTGAAATTTGTAGCATAGAATAAGCAATATCGACTGCAATCATTTGCCGGACAGTAGCAGCTGATATCAACTGTTGCATTAAAAACCCGGTTCCGCAGCCTAAATCCATAATACTTTTATGCTCTAGTTTGATATCGAACTGAGAAATAAAATCCAGCCCCACTTGTCGTTGTAATAAGGCAAAACCATCATAACTATCAGCGGCAGAAGCAAACGATTGCCTGACTTTGTTTTTTTGTGTTGAAAAAACAGCATTCATACAAAGCCACTAATCATTTTAATAAGCGATGACTGATGCGATAGAAAAGGCATATGCCCTGCGTCTGGAATAATTTTCAGCTCACTATTGGGTTGTATTTTCTGTATATCTAATGCAGTCTGAACGGGTATCAAGCTGTCATTGTCTCCTTGAATAATCATAAGAGGGCAATGCAGGGTGCTTATCTGATTCCGTAAATCAGCTTGTTTTAAAATACCCAATGCTTTTATTAATACCTTTTCTGTAGGGGCTTCACAGTCATAAATAGCGTGTCTCAGTTCTTTTAAAATACTTTTTCCATTAGACAAACCATTAACTTGCAGGGCAAGAAAGCGAAGCAACGTCAGTTGGCAACTTAGTTGTAAATTTTCTGCAAAATCGTCCAGCAATTGCGCGGACATTCCGTGCCAATCGTCTGTTTGCACAAATTTGGGATTGCCCGCTAAGCAAATCAATGAAGCAACTTGATGTGGATAATTTTTAGCAATAGTTACCGCTATG
>CAZDMC010000121.1:0-6277 GCA_964506335.1 uncultured Methylomarinum sp.
CCAGAAAACTCATAGTCATACTCTCTAAATTTAGTCGATACCTTGAAAAACAAACGGTGTCTCTCTACTCTTTGCTGTATACATTTTTAAGGGTAAGTAAAAACGAGGATTATTACAGCTTAAGAGTATAATAGTAAAATTTTCTAAATTATATAATACGGAGCAACATCAATAATGAGCAATGTATTTAGCTTTACCGGAGCAATAGGTCGAGATGCTGAAGTCAGGGTAACGCCATCGGGACAATCCGTTTTAAATTTTACTGTTGCTAATAATATTGGGTTTGGTGACAGACAACAAACCTTATGGCTTAGGGTTGCTTTGTGGGGGAAAAGAGCGGAAGGCTCCTTTCAAAATTACTTAAAAAAAGGACAACAGGTTTTTGTCTCGGGTGAATTAAGTCAACGTGAATACCAGACCAATGATGGTACAACTCGAAGCAGTTTAGAACTTAATGCCAGTATTGTTGACCTGATAGGTAAACGTAATGATTCAGCGCCATCCCCGCAAAATCATCCGCAAGCTTCACCGCCTGTAAATAGCCTGGATGATTTTGATGACGTACCGTTCTAATAGCTTTTGGGGCTATAATAAAGGTGTTATTTTATTTGGCAGAAATCACCTATTAATTTGACTCACTCAATTATAATGACAAACGAAAAATCAACACTTTCCTGGAAGAATTATCTGGAATTGTGTAAACCTAAAGTGGTTGTACTCATTATTTTTACTGCCATTGTGGGTATGTTACTTGCGGTACCTGGCTGGCCGCCCTTAGATAACTTTATCTACGGTATTTTGGGTATTGGTCTTGCTTCATCCTCTGCCGCTGCAATTAATCATTTTATTGACCAAAAAGCCGATGCGGCAATGGCTAGAACACAAAATCGTCCATTACCTATGGGCGATCTTAACTCCAAAAATGTACTCATTTTTGCAGCTTCTTTAGGCTTGCTGGCCATGTTGATTTTAATTTTTCTGGTGAATACATTAACCGCTATTTTAACTTTTCTGTCACTGATTGGCTATGCAGTGGTTTACACTATTTATCTGAAACATCTGACCCCACAAAATATTGTTATAGGCGGTGCTGCTGGAGCCGCACCGCCTGTGCTTGGCTGGTGCGCCATCACCGGCGAAGTGCATCCCTACGCATTACTACTTTTTTTGATAATTTTTGTCTGGACACCGCCTCATTTCTGGGCGTTGGCTGTAGCAAAACGTGAAGAATATGCCAAGGCAGATATACCGATGCTACCGGTGACTCATGGTGCTAAATATACCCGTTTGCAAATTTTATTATATACGGTGTTATTACTGATAGTGACTCTATTGCCCTATTTAACAGGCATGAGTGGTTTGATTTATCTATTTACTGCAATGGTTTTAGGGATTGTGTTTATTTATCATGCTATTCAAATGATGCGTAATGACGATGATAAATTAGCCATGAAAACATTTTTCTTTTCTATTAATTACCTGATGATTCTTTTTGCTGCTCTACTGGTCGACCATTACTTTCCGCTGACTTTTTCATCATGGTAGAACATCCTTTTGCTGAATTTATAAAAATTTTAGGCAAAGGTAAAAAAGGTTCTCGTGCTTTGACTCAGGATGAAGCCTACCGCGCTATGACACTGATTCTTGCTGATAAAGTCGAAGACATTCAGCTGGGTGCATTTTTAATGTTAATGCGAGTCAAGGAAGAAACAGCTGAGGAATTAGCCGGGTTTGTACTGGCCTCACGCGAATCATTCAGCGTGCCTGACAATCAAGTGGCTGTTGATCTGGACTGGTCTTCCTATGCCGGAAAACGCCGTCATTTGCCCTGGTTTTTATTATCTGCTTTTTTGCTGGCTGAAAATGGCATTGGTATTTTTATGCATGGCGCAGGTGGGCATACCGAAGGGCGTATTTATACCCATAATGTTTTAAGATACTTGGGTTATCAATATGCCAACAGCATGGATGAAGCTATTTTACAAATTAAAGAAAATAATTTTAGTTACCTTTCTTTAGAACATATTTGTCCTAAATTATACGATATGATCAACCTGAGACCTTTAATGGGCTTACGTTCTCCGGTTCACACTCTGGTTAGATTACTTAATCCATTAAATGCATCACATACCCTTCAAGGTATTTTTCACCCCAGCTATAGACAAGTCCATCAAAAAGCCGCTTTGTTGTTAAATCAAACTAGTATGGCGGTTATCAAAGGTGAGGGGGGTGAAACTGAACGAAATCCTGATATGGATTGTCTGGTGCAATCGGTAAAAAACCAGCAATTATCTGACGAACACTGGCCTGCTCTTTTTGCCCGACGTCATGTTAAAGCTGATAGTCTTGATCCACAACAACTGGCTGATTTATGGCAAGGTAAAAGCAGTGATGAATTTGCAGAAGCGACCATAATAGGCACCACAGCCATCGCTCTTAAATTAGTGGGTAAAGCGGATACTCAGAAACAAGCCCATGATTTAGCCACCTCTCTATGGCAACAGAGATGCGAGAACCGGTAAGGCAACTGGAAATAAATAACCCACCCATTTTACGAAGGATTTTTGTTTGTATTCGATCTTGTTGCCTAAGTTTTTGACTCAGATAGTTTCGATCTTATAACCGTCCTTATTCCAGCGTAAAAACTGGGCAGACTCTTTTTTCCAGTCAGCAAGCACAAAACGCTGAGCCGCTTTCCCGTCGATTTTAAAATCATGTATTGCCGGACGATGAGTGTGTCCATGAATAAGACGAAAACACTGATTTTTTTTCATCACCTCAATCACGGTTTGTTGATTGACATCCATGATGTCTTGCGATTTTTTACGTTTATGAAAATGGCTGCGAAAACGATACCAGCGAGCGGCCAGCAAGCGAATTAATAAAGGTTTTGATAAGACATTTTGCTGCCATTCTTTGCCATGCGATTTTTTCCTGAATGCCTGGTAAGGAATATCATCAGTACACAATAAATCACCATGTGTCAGCAAGGTTTTAGTACCGTTTAAATTAATAATCTGGTAATCATCCAATAAGATTATCCCTGTTTCTAAACAAAACTGCTGTCCAAGTAAAAAGTCTCTATTACCTTGTTGAAGATATACCCGAGTACCTGAATTAGTTAATTGTTTTAGCTGTTTTTTAATTTTTTTATTAGGCGGCGTATTATCATCATCGCCTATCCAGGCATCAAATAAATCACCCAAAATATAAACAGTACCCACCTTACGAGCCTGATTTTCTAAGAAAGCCAAAAAGCGACGCGTTATCTCTATTTTTTCCAGCGCAAGATGTAAGTCGGATATAAAAATAATGTCTTGTTTCAATGGTCTGGTTTAGAAGTTTAGAAGTTTGGATCAAGTTCAAGGTAAAAGGTTGAAAACCAGGCTCCTGCTCTTTTGAGCCTTGTACCTTGCGCCTTGAACCTGCTCTTAATTTACATCATTTCGGCTTTTTCAATGATAATATTTTCTTTGGGTACATCCTGGTGTCCAGCACGATTTCCAGTCGCCTTTTTTGCCATAGCATCTACCACATCCATGCCTTCGATAACTTCAGCAAATACGGCATAGCCCCAGCCGCTCATTGTAGAGCTGGTATAATCTAGAAAGGAGCTGTTTTTATAATTAATAAAAAATTGTGCTGTCGCTGAGTCAGGGTCAGAAGTACGCGCCATGGCAAGACTGCCACGGGTGTTTTTTAAACCATTATCGGCTTCGTTTTTGATCGGTGCATGGACTTCTTTTTGCTTGAGATCTGTGTCAAAACCACCCCCCTGAGCCATAAAATCAGGGATCACCCGATGAAAAATAGTACCATCATAAAAACCTTCTTTTACATAAGTGATAAAATTCTCTGTTGAAAGGGGAGCTTTTTCTGTATTAAGTTGGATGATGATATCACCCAAAGAAGTCGTTAATTTTACTTTATTTTGTGTCTCTGACATTTTATTTTCCGATGCAAATGAATGGGTTGTAATTAGAAACAGCATCATAGCAAAAATCATGTTACGCATAGTTTATCCAGATGTTTGATGCAAAGAGTAAATTCTATGCGTTTTCTTCTTGAAAGAGAAGCCCTAATCTTGGTAAATTAAGCGATTTTTAATCATTTACACTTCCGAACAGCTTTTAACTCAATTACAAAGATGCTTAAAATATATAACACCTTGACAGGCAATAAAGAGATTTTTAAACCCCGTGTAGAAGGTAAAGCAGGGCTTTATGTTTGCGGCATGACGGTTTACGATTATTGCCATATTGGACATGCCCGGGTTATGGTGGTTTTTGACATTGTTGCGCGTTATTTCAGGTATTCAGGCTATGATTTGACTTATGTCCGCAACGTCACAGACATTGACGACAAAATCATTAAACGTGCCAATGAAAAAGGCGAGAGCTTTACCGCATTAACCGAGCGATTTATTGAGGCAATGCACCAGGATGAACGTGCACTGTCTGTTTTACCCCCCGATATGGAGCCTAAAGCTACCGAGTCTATGACTGACATTATCAATATGATAGCGTCTTTGCTTAGCAAGGAATTAGCTTATGTCGGAAGTAATGGAGACGTTTTTTATTCAGTTGCCAAATTTAAAAACTATGGCAAGCTATCCGGTAAAAACATCGAAGACCTGCAAGCCGGTGAACGCGTTGATATTGATAATGCAAAAAATGATCCAATGGATTTTGTTTTATGGAAAATGGCAAAACCGGAGGAACCTTATTGGGATTCTCCCTGGGGTAAAGGCAGACCTGGCTGGCATATTGAATGTTCAGCCATGTCAACCTGCTGTCTAGGTAATCACTTTGATATTCATGGGGGAGGTATGGATTTACAATTTCCTCATCATGAAAATGAAATTGCCCAATCCGAAGGAGCAACAGGTGAAAAATTTGTTAATTACTGGATGCATAATGGCTTTGTCAGAGTAGATGAAGAAAAAATGTCTAAATCCCTGGGTAATTTTTTTACCGTTAGAGAGGTATTAAAAAAGTTTCGTGCTGAAATTATTCGTTTTTTTATTTTATCCAGTCAATATCGCAGTCCACTCAATTATTCTGACCAGCAACTGGAAGATGCAAGGCTAGCTTTAACAAGATTATATACAGCGCTTAGAGGCGTAGATATAAAAGTAGTTGCTGTTGATAGTCACTATAAAAAAGTGTTTGAACAGGCGATGGATGATGATTTTAATACGCCCATAGCCATTTCTGTTTTATTTGATATAGCTAGAGACCTTAATAAAAGCAAAACAGAAACAAATAAAGATAGAACAGTTCAGTTGGCGGCTACTTTAAAAGAATTATCCGCTGTATTGGGTATTTTACAAGATGATCCTGATGTGTTTTTAAAGGGCGATAACAGTGAGGATGGTATTTCTGAAAATCAGATCAATCATCAAATACAAGCCCGAACTGAGGCAAAAAATAATAAAGACTGGGCAAAAGCGGATGACATTAGAAATCAGTTAAAAGCTCAGGGTGTCATTGTTGAAGATATTGCCGCTGGCAAAACTAGTTGGCGTCGTGAAAATGTTTGAATTTAGAAAAGGTTTTAAAGCATGGAAATAAAAGATAAATCTATTGCCATTTTTCTTGATGAGCTGGCCAGTAAGCAGGCGACGCCAGGCGGAGGGAGTGCAGCAGCTATTATGGGCGCACAAGCTGCCGCATTAATCAGCATGGTGTGCAATTTAACTATCGGTAAAGCTAAATATAGTGAAGTTGAAGCAGAAATGAAAGAATTGCTGAATCAATCAGAAACACTGCGTGAACAATTAACCGGCATGATCAAAGCCGATATTACAGTATTTGATCAATTAATGGCATGTTACGGTTTGCCAAAAAATACAGATGCAGAAAGAACTGAAAGAAGCGCGCAAATACAAGCTAGCTTAAAAGAAGCCACGATAGTACCGCTTGAATGTGCCAGAGCTTGCGCTAAGACCATTGAATTAAGTCGAATAGCCGCAGAAAAAGGAAATGCCGGTGTTATTAGTGATGCAGGTGTTGCTGTGATGGCTGGATACAGTGCTTTAAAAAGTGCCGCCTTAAATGTCTATATCAATGCAGCAAGCATCAAAGACAGACCTTTTGCTGATGCTCAATTAGCGGAGTTAGCCCAAATTCTTGATGGCACTGAAAAAGAAACAAATGATATTTACCAATTAATTAAAGACAGTCTCTCATCTTGATCCCGATAATCCTAGATAAATCAGTTGATCACGGATTTTGTGGAAAATCTGGGCAAAAAAGACAAAGAATGGCTCGAAGAT